>NZ_JBEXLC010000117.1:0-28429 GCF_040609795.1 Nocardia sp. NPDC004604 | reverse complement strand
CGAAATCGACCTCGGTCAGGGTCCCGGTCGGGTTCTTCTCGGTTCGCAGGTTGCCTTCGAAGAATTTCCAGGCGTCCTGGATCGGCTTGGCTTCTTCTTCGGTGGGGTCTTGGCCGTTGATGTCCTTGATGCACCATTGCCCTCCGTCGGCGAGCAGCTTCTCGATCTCGTCGATCACCACCACATCACCGGGACAGGTATTGGGCACCTCGCCTTCGAGCTTCGCGCGCGCCCACCCGAACGCCACCTTGTCCGGGGTGGTCACCACGATCATGGGCACACCGTCGCGGTTCACCGGCGCGGGTTGGTCCGGGTCGTACTCCACCACGTCGAAACCCTGGTCTTGCCAGGTGCGTTTCTGGAACTGGTAGTCGCGCGACGCCAAGTAGTCGCTGCTGGTCCACACCTGGACGACGCCGTGTCGCACCGCCAGCTCCGCAGCCGCCGCACCGACGGTGAAGGTCTTGCCTTGGGCGGTCTCCATGTTGACGATCTGGTCGGCGACGGCCAAACCACCGACATGCTGATGCCCACGCAGAATCTGCGTCTTACCGTGGTCGAGCCCCTCCCGCCGGATCGCCTCCGTGATCGCGAACCAGCGCTGCTCCGGGGTGCCGTTGTGGATCAGATCGGCCAGTTGGCCGGACGACATTGTGTCCATACGGCCGCCATCGGCCGGAAAAAGCCGGTCCGACAGTGAACCCCAGTCGACTGTGTGGCCCGGCACCTTCGCGAGGTACGCCGCCACCAGCTTCTCGCCGGCCTCCTGCTGCGTCGCACCCCAATCCCGCCAGTTCAGCCCCTTCTTCTCGGCACCACCTGGTGCGGCAGTCTGCGACGTCTCCCCGGAATGGCCCTGCCCACCCGAATCGCCGCTGCCGAACCCTGGCGCATTGTGGTGTGCCGCTTTCTGATTCGCGCCAGTGCGCGTATCATCGGCGTGCCCTGTCGGCACCGAGTCGGTGTGCTGGGCGGTCGAACCCGTGTGACCGGCTACGACCGGACTAGCTGTGGCACCGTTCCCGGCACCGGCCGACCGGTTCGCTCCCGCGGGCGGAGCCGAACCATTCGCGGAGGCGCCGCCCGTTCCGGCAGTCGAACCGTTGCCCGCGCCGGCCCGGGTGCCATTTGTGTTCGAGTTTTGATTCGCCTGCCCGGCGGCCGTCGCGGGTTCCGCAGTAGACCCAGACTTGGACAGCACCGCACCGGTCCGGCGGTCGGAGGTTTCATTCAGTCTGTCGTCGAGCTCTTTCCGCAGCCTGTTCAAGCCCTTGAGCTCGACCGGCTTCCCATCGCTGTACTGGTCCAGCGCCGTCGCGTATCTTTCGGCCAGCCGATGCTGGAAGTCTTGCCGCACATCCCGCTGCGCTGCAGTCTCCGCTTCGGAGGTCGGCATGTTTCGGGCGGCGAGATTGCCGAACAACTCCTGGACCTGAGGCCAATCCTTGGCCACTGCGTTCGTGTGGATGGCCAGCATCTGCGAGCCCTCACCGAGGCCATGGATAACACCGATCATCAACGCCTGCGGCAGGAACTGCCCCGTATTCACCCCCGCCGTCACATTCGACCAGTCCGCGTCGCCGTTCAACGCCTTCCCCGACTGCCACAACGCTCGACTCGCTATGTCCCCCACCGTCATACCGGGCACGTTCCCCAACGCGGCCGCCGCCATGCCACCACCGATGCGCCAGAACGCGGCTCGATTCTTCAACGCCTCTCCGGCCACGGCACCAAGCACATGCCCACCGAGGGCACCGCCCATCCAGCCACCACCCGCCGCCAGGATGGCCTCCCCGTCGAGGTCGCCGTACGGGTTCGCCAGCTGGAGTCCCCCCGTTAAAGCCCCGCCCCACATCCCTTGCTTGGCTGCCATCCACGCGCCATCGGACACGGCGTGCCGCGCGACCGCCGTCCACGGCTGCTTCTCCGCCGCATCCGCCGCACTCTGGGCCGCCGCGTCCTCAATGCCATGCCGTGCGCCGCCCCGTACAGCATCCCCAGCCGCATCTGCGCCTGCGTGAGCCGCCGCACCCCCGGCCGCATCCCCAGCCGCGTCTGCTCCCGCTCGAGCCGCAGCATCGCCACCGGCCCGGGCCGCCGCGTCGCCAGCAGCGTGTCCGGCGGTGTCCGCAGCCGCTTTCGTCCCGAGATCACCGGCAATGTCCGCGCCCACATCCGGAAACCCCACCCGCGCAAGGTCTTTCGCCACTATATCGGCTATGTCGCCCGCTCCGACCCGGCTCATATCGCCGGCAGCCATATCCCCGAAAACCTTCGACGCTATCTGCTCCAAACTCGCTTCCGCCAACGCCGCACTCGTGCGCCCCTCCACAACGTCAATGCACTCGCGGCGCGCCAACGCGATCAGCCTCTTCGTGATCGCCACCCGCAAGGGAATCGCCGCATTGCCCCACGCCGTCCATGCGAGCGCGGCGACTTGATACGCCAGCTGCCCGGCCATCACATCCATGAAACGTGCCGTGAACCACTCACTCGACCTGGTGGTACGTATCGTGTCCGAGACCTTCGGCATGCTGTCCGCCAGCTTGGCGAGGCTGGACTGGCTGTCGGTCAGTACAAACGCGACCTGTTTGTGAAACGAGTCCTCCCCGGCCCCCTGATAGTGCGCGTCGGCCTTCTGCAGAGCGTCGGTGATGCCTGGGGTGTAGCCAACAAGCAACTGCCGCGCCTGTTCCCACAGATCCGCGAACTCGCCCATCTTGTCGAAATCGCCATTGGGCCTCATTTGGCCGAGGTTCAGCACCTGCACAGCCCACGCCCACCACCCCGAATCATCGATGGCCACACATCACCCCCTCACCACCATCCCCGCCAACCCGGTCACCACTCCTCGTCGCCCGCCGTCGAGGACGAGGGCGGGGCCAGCGAGACGTCTGGCTGAGACGGGAGCAGGCTCATGAAATCCGGCAATACACCGGACAATTCATCGATCATGGGGCCACCGGCCTGTCCGTTGGTCGCGGCCGCAAGCAGAGCGTCCGACCGCTGCTTGACTTCCGCCGCCGCACGCTGCGTCGCTCGGGTTATCGCAGAGGCGATTTCGCCATAGGTCAGCTCACCGACATCGTGGGAAAATCGTGTCTCGACAATCGTCCCAAGTGCATCGACCGTGACGCTAACCCGCCCGCCTTTCTCTGAGGCGCTGGCCACCAACTCAGCTCGCTTGTTCCACGCCTCGCACATCTCCCGCAGAGCATCACGCGACGCTTCGATCTGCTCGTCCAACCGTCGGGCGGCTTCCTCGTACACCGGGAGCTAGGCCTCGAGCGTGTCGGAGGCAGCCTTGAACGCATCCGCTGATGCCTGGTCCGCCTTCCCAAGCGCCGCGGTCGACCCTACGAAAGCGGCCGCGAGACCGTTCTGGCCGACGATCGACGTATGGTGTGCCTCGAGCGTTTTCACCAGATTGTCCATCAACTGCCCGCAGTTCTTGTCGAAGCCGTCCGCGATCTCGCCGGTGCCCGCGCACGACGGGTTCATGTAGTGGTCGAAGCCTTCCTTCAACATGTGCAGCACCTCGCCGAGGTCGTCCCCGGCGTCGTTCATCGCCCGCGCGGCGCGTCTCGCCTGTACGGCATCAAGTTCGATCTTCCGAGCCATCTCAACCTTCTCCAAACTCTGTGAGCACCACTTCAAGCAACCAGCGCGGTCACCACGCTTCGTCGTCGGAAGCCGGCGACGTAGGCGAGGCTTCCGGCACGATCGGGATGAGTTTCACGAAATCGGGTAGATCCGCAGCCATGTCATCGGACTCTGGAATACCGCCGAATCCCTGGCTCGCGGCAGCCATGAGGCTGTCCGACTGCGCCCGGACGTCGGCGGCGGCTCGCTGCGCCGCCTTGGTTACTGCCACCGCGATCTCGTTGTAGCCGAGTTCGTCTATGTCACTGGCGAACTGCGTCTCGACGACTATGCCGTCCGCATTCACCGTCACCGTCACCCGACTGCCTGCTTCCGAGGCCACTGCCGTGAGCTTGGCGCGCTTTTCCTGCGCCTCGGCGATCACCTGCATGCCTGCGCGGACCGCGTCCATCAACTCATCCAGCCCGGCACGCGCAGCCGCACTCTCGAACATCACGGCCGACGCCTCCACCATGGCTGCGACTGCACACATGGCCAGCGTGGATTCGACACGAGTTGTACAGCCATTTCCACCTCCTGACAACGACTGTTCCGAACAGTCCCACACCTCATTCCGCAGGTCACCAAATCTTCCCAACCACGGGAATTCCGTGCACCGCAAGGCCATTTCCTGGACGAGATACGGCATTTGTGCTTCCCCGCCAGTATTGGAACTGATCCGCCGCTCCGACCGATCGCCAACGGCAACCCGGCGAAATCCTCGTGGGCGGCCACCTGATTGCGGCAACCCTTCAGCTACCCCGAGGCCAACGAGCAGCAGAGCGTGCACTACCGGCCGGGTCACCCACCCTCGCCCGGACCAACCCCCGAGGTACGGGTATCAGCGGATGCCCGTACCCGGCCTTCTCGCGCTCGGTCCGGCCAGGCCGCCCGGATCCGGGCCGTCTTGGACATGACGGGTCATCTGCCAAAAGTAGATCGGCCGACCAGGCCCCGCGACGGGCAGCCCGTTCAACCTCGCCACCGCCATCTCCGCCCGTTCCACCGTGTCGTAGACGGCCTTGACCGTCACGAAAATGCCGGGATCGGCGAGCATTCTGGCTCCACGCCACCGCTGTCAGGAGCGTCGATCCGTACCACGGCATACAACTGCCTTCGGTCCTTCCGGGCCATGAACCCTCTTCCCGAGCATCAACGACAGAGGCTATCCGCGAAACCACCGGATCGTAGACCTTTCAAACAGCCACAGTCGGATCGCCGCGCTACACGTGCCGTCGCATATCTAGCGAGGCGGTTCTGCGAGCGCATGACGGGGTACATGAGCGCCGTGGGCTCAAATGGTGCCGATCAGCGCCAGCGAACACCGTTTCCAGAATTGATCATGGGCCTCAGCAGACACTTTCCCTTCTACATGCGGATCAATCAACGGTTGCGCGAGACCACGGTGCCGCGGCCGGGCGGAAGTTTCGTCGACTTTGCCCCTACCCAGCAACACGCCTTCGTCCTTTGGTGCGCTCATAAGCACCGCATCGACCGATAAATACTCGAGCGGACCAAGAACTGGTCGTAGAGCGCTCGGCTCGCCCCGCCTGCGCGTCGTGCGACGAATCACATGCAGACTGATGTCGCGGGCTTGCGGATACGGTCCCGAGACGTAGGTGGTGTTGAACCGCACCAGATCGACCGCGTCGTTCTCGAGGAAGACCGAACCGGGCACGCTCGGCAGGTGGTATGGGTCTGTGATACCGAGTACCTGTCGGGACTCGTTGGCCGAGAAGGTCCGCAGGTCAACCCGGTGCGACAGAGTCCAGGCCACGTATCCGGTTCTCTTGTCGTGGGGGAATTGCCTGACGGAACTACCCCTCACCTGGGGAATTACTTGACTGCTGACACTCTTCCCTCCGCTGCGACGCGAGCAAATGCATCCACAAGGAGCGGCCGAACCGTCCGATCATTACGAACAGCTCCGCGAAATCCGGCTTCTGCGACAACAACTCGGAAAACTGACCATCACTACCGGCATCAACTTGCCAAGCGGGCTGCCTCGTCGATTGCGGCGACTGCGGAACGGCACGGCGATCGCCACGATCACCGCGATCCGGCGCGTCCGAAGGTCAACCGGGGCCGCAGTGTGCGGGGGCGCGATTGCGGGGGCGACGCTCGCACCGTCGACCGGCGCCTGGTTGGGAAGCTGAGTCGGCGCGTTTGTATCGAGGTGGCGACATCAGCAGGAGATGGCTCAGCCGCCGGATGCATCAGCGCCGCTTGGCGTTTCGAGGCATCATCGAAGATCGATGCCGAGTCCTTGTCGGCGGAGGATACATCTTGCCAATCTCGAGGTAAGTGTCCAAGATCTTGTTGAGCACCTTCGCATGACTGAGCACCATCGTTCAGTGTGTCGGAGGCTAGGTGGTGCAGATCTTCCGTGTCGCCCGGGCTCGGCCCGCCTCCTTGATAGTCGCCTGACTTGCGGCCGCCCTTATAGTGCAGCATGCCGAATGACCCCTGGTGCCAATTGAACGCCCCGGCACTGGATCGCTTGTCCGTATTCGCGACCTCTTCGAGCGCGTTGAAGATTTTCGCCGCGATGGCCGCCGCCAACTCGGGTTTTGAATCGCGTCTTCGCGTTACCCGCCGCTTCCGCGAGCCCGGCCCACAGATTTCCTGTCTGGTCGACAGGATTGGGCCTTACTCATCACAGCCCCCGTTCAGCGCGAGCGGCCGAAGGCGATTTCGGCCGCGTCCTGATATTCCTGATATTCCGGGCTGGCGATCCGCAGCTTGACACTGCGGTCCAACGCCGACAGATGCACCCACATGCTGGGCGTCGGTGCCCATAGCGCTGCCGCCAAAGGTGCGGGCTTCTCCCGTTCCGGCACGCCCAGTTCGGTGGTCAACGGCCCAGTCAACGATTGAAACCAGTTGTCCACCACCGTAACCCGATTCGACACGTCCTTGTCGAGCATATCCGTCACGTTGACCGTCACGATCCCGATGCCGCCCCCAAAGAAAGTGAATCGCGCCTCCGGTGCGTTCACCGCCGCGCCGGTTGCGGCGAGCAGACCGTACCGCTCGGTCGCGCGCAACTGCCAACCCAGTCGCGCGCACACCCGATCGGCATCCTCCAAGTGCCAGGTCCATTCGATCTCGCGCGCGGCCGACACCACGCTCAACGCCGTCTCGATATCCGCCGCCGAATAGCTCAGCTCGCTCACAAGCGTCACGGTACATCCGCCGCATCCTCTCAGCATGCCTATTCCCCAGCTTCGGGAAGTAGTAGCGCAGGAGCACCACGGGCCGCGTCGAGAGATTGGGTAAACACGCGGATGCTCACACACATCGTCGTACCATCGCGAATAGCTCTCGGTTCGGCCGCGGCGGCCACATTCGAGCCCGACGAAGGTCAGCGCGCAGGTCGAGGCGTTGATCTGCCATTTGCGGCGCGAGCATCCGCGGTGCGGTGCGCGTCGGATCACGGCGACGTGCCGCTATGGTGTCCCGTCGGAGGTATTGAGCGACAACGGAGGTCAGTTCACCGGCCGATACGTCGATGAGGCTTTCCATGGCCGCGTTGTCACCGGCCGCGCCGACGCGGCCCATCGATCCGGCCATGCCGTGACGAGTCGAGGCGTGCACGAACTTTCGGCTGCTGAATTGGCCGGATTCAATCGGTCGGTGTGCGGAACGCAGCCGGCCACGTCGCCGCGGCGGGCCACCGCATTGTTGAGCGCATGCGCTGCCAGCGCCACTTCATTCTCGAGTCAGTGGATAGCCCACGATCCGGTTGGAGTAGACGTCCTTGACCGCGCAAATGTAGAGCTTGCCCTCACCGGTGTGGTGCTCGACTCGGAGTTCGGTTACCGATTCCTCGCGATGCACCGGCCCCGGGCTGCGTCGGGGCGACTGCCGCCGGAGTGAGTCCGCGCTCAACCGGTACGGAACCGAGCCCAGTCGTACAGACACCAATCTGTCCGAAACCTCGTCCCAGGCTCGAAGCCCCCCGGTCGCGAGTCGGATCGACAACGACGATCCCCCTCGGTATCTCGGTGTCCATTCCGTCGCTCATGGCCTGGGCCCACACGAACACCGGCGTCGTGAACTGCACCAACCGCACATCCGTCGGCCGGACCACATCATCATCAGCTGCCAGGGCAGCAACCTACCTACCCCGCGCCACCGCGAGTCCTTTCCATCGGTCGGCGACCCGGCGCTGCCCGCTCACCCAGGCGTCTTCGACGTAGGTGGCGTGGACGTGGATATACCGGGTAGTGGTGGCGGTCCAGGAGTGACCACAAAGCTCCGAGCCCGAGCAGCGAGTGCAGTCGCGCGAGCAGCGGCAACGTGATGGACCGCTTGTCGGGGTCCATATCCGCAGGGGCGAACCGTATCCCAGTCGCCCCCTGCATGGTGGCTTCGGAGAGCCCGAGTCCCGGGCATGGGCGCTGATGACGCGATAGTTGATCCGGTTCGGCTGATCACAACCGAAAGTGAACGAACCGGGATGGACAACCCACTCACTCCTCTTCTTCCGCAAGCCCCATCGCGAATGAGAAGGACGTCAAGAACCCTGGTATGCGGGATCGGTTTCGGCGGCAGCCAACGTGGCCAGCTCACCTGTCAGGGCGTTGGGACGCTCCGGTCAGAAATGAACGAGAACCCGGCCCTCGTTTCCCGGATCTGCCTCGACGCGCCGGTAGAACTTTTCAAACTTGGCTGGGCGAGCTTCGCGAGAACCCGGCGCTTCAGGGTTCCGGAGCCTTTGCCTGGAATTATCTCCAACAAGCCGACCTTCTGCGCAACCGCACGGAAGATCGCGCTGCGCACCGCATTGTCGATGTCGCGATCACTCCGGAAAACAGGGTGAAGATCAACTGTCAGCATTTCGGCCACATTCAACTCCTGAAATCCTGAGCAAGCCACACGATCTCATCGTTACATCCTTCTCGGTCATAGTGCCATCTCGGATGGCAGATCCGGGTGATCCCAACGTTGGGAGGGGGCCTTGGCCGGCGGCTATAGCCCGAGTTCGTCGATAAGGGCGTGCATGCTCATAGGTGGCGATGCCAGTCCAGCGTCCAGACGTCGTTGTAGTGGTCAGAAGGCGGGCCATCGTTCGGAGGATCGTGACCCGGCCGCGGGTCCCGTCGTCCTCGCCCGGACCGAACCGCAGCCGAACGATACGGGCTACGACGGCGTGGGTGCATCTGTCGGCACTGCAGCGCAGTGTGAAATTGCGGATCGTCAGCCCGGAGTACTACGAGTACCACGACGCGGCCGAGATCGCTTTCGGCCGCGCGCGCTGAACGCCCGCCTGCGATCGCGGGCTACGGCTTGCGCACACAGCGGCCACAACTCCTACTGGTACTGGCCCCCGGCCGGATCTGCACACGTTCTCACCGTCGACCCGCCTCGCGCTACGGTCGATCGCTCATGTGCCGTGGCCGCACCGACCGGCCGGCTCGACAACGGCCTGGACATCCACAACGACGAACAGCACGCGTTGCTTTCGTCTGCACCCGCACGCGCCGTGGTCGGCGATGTGGCCACACTTGAAGGGGATCGACCGAGACCCTGTCGTCCACGCTGATGACGCCACCCACAAGGATTTGCGCGCCACACTCTAGATTGCTCTGGCCAGACGGGCGCGGTATCTCTCGGCGAATTCGGCGGCGTAGTCCTGCGGTGGCTGCGACGAGGAAGATCGTTCGACGATGCCGTCGTCCGCGACGTAGAACAGCGCGCGGCCGAGCACGATCTCACCGGGGTGGGTAGGCGCACACACCATCCAGCCGACGTCGAGCCGCTCGGCGACAAGGTCGTCGAGCGGATAATCCGAAGCGTCCAGCCCCGCTTCTGTGAAGTATTGGCGCACAAGGTGTTTGGCATTGTCCGCAGTGATCGCGGCTATCTCGGGCGCAGTGAGCCCGGCGAGGCAGAACTGGTAATAGGCACCGTCGAGGTCGAATTCGGAGTCCTCGACGAGCAGATCCACCAGATGCTCGCGGCGCACCTCGGCCCGCTCCGCCGCCGACAACAGCGCACCTGCCGCGGCGCGGACGCGTCGATCGGCCTCGTCGCCGAAACGGGCAGCCACCAAGTTGACCACGGTCTCGACCGTCCAGATGCCTGGAACAGCAGACGCGAACTCCGACGGGGACGGCGAATCGCCTCGGTACCAGCCGGTTCCGTCCCACCAATAGCAGAACGACAACGTGCCTTGCGAGGCACGGGGATTGAGCACCTGGTTGGCGACCCAGTGGGGCGCACCGCGATACAGCTCGGGCATCTCCCCGGCGCCGTTGTACGCCGCCTCCAGCTCGGGTGCGTTCCACAAACCGCCCGACAACACCGCGCGGCCACCCGGCACCAGAAACAACGTGCTACCACCGCGCGCCGCCCCCTCGAACCACCCCAACGACGGGAGAATTCGCGGACCTCGCGGCGACCCGGTCGCCACGAACACCGCCGCCAACATCGCCCACCGCGCCCACAAGACACCCAACGGCGGAAACTCGTTCTCGGTGAGCGTCGCCCGCACACCAGCGACACGGTCCAACTCCGCCTGAAACGCCGCCCGCTCGGCAGTCCGGGTCTGCCGACCGTCATTGGCGATATAGGCGGCCAGCCACAGCGGCACCCGTTCGCGTGGGAACACCTGGAGGTCATTGAGATACGCCTGTTGCGACAACAGCTGCCCGTCCGGGAACGGCTCGTCGCCATAGTCGTAGTCGACCGTGATCTCACCATCCGAACTAAGACCGACGATCATCCGCCACCACGGCTCCCCCTCGAATTCGGCCACCAACTCCCGCTGGGCCCGCGCCGATATCACCAGCAACTCACTTGGCACAGCCTCGACAACAGTCCCATCGGCGACCGTGTAGAACACTCGCTGGAACGTGTCCGTGACCGTCACGGAGAACACCGCGTCCAATCGCGTCCAACCCCGAGGTGCGGCCGCCGCGAGTTGCCTACCGATGTCGTAGGCCAATTCCTCGGCCTGCTGTTCAAGCGAACCCGCTGTCTCCCCCAGCTCATCCGGCGCGTCGAGCGCAGGTGAGTGTGGCGGCTCGGCACTAGCTCCGTCTTTGGAGGCGCTGCCAGAGCCGAGGGTGAAACCGACATCCGGCTTGTCGTCCAGTTCGCTTTCGGGGCTGTCCTGCATCGTGGCTCCTGAATAGAACCGTCCGCCGTCACAGTGACGGAAGGTAGCTGACCTGAATTCATCTCGTTCTCACGGCTGCGCGAGACCAACGTGCCGCGTCCGGGCGGGAGCTTCGTCGACTTTGCCCCTGCCCACCAACACGCCTTCGTCCGTTGATGCGCTCATCAGCAGAGCGTCGACCGACAGATCCGCGAGTGGACAGAGGACCGGGTCATAGAGTGCCCGGCTCGCCCCACCCGCACGGCGGGCGATGATAACGTGCAGACCGATGTCGCTAGCCTGCGGAAGCAGATCGAGCAGCGGATTGTTCGACGCGACCATGTCGTAGTCGTCGACGACGATGTAGACCTCATGGTCGGTCCACCAGCTGCGCTCACACAGCTGCTGGGGTGTGATACCTATTCCGGGAAGGCGTTTCGTCAGGTACCTGGCGACCTCCAGTGGACCGGTCTCCGGGCGAGCGAGTTCGGTAGCGATGCAACGACTTCCGACGCCGATGTGGGCATGCCCGAAATCCGGGTCGGTCGGCCTGCGCTCCCACACCGGCCGTGTCCCCACCAGTGATCGCTTGTCGCAGGTTCTGGATGACTCCACTCCAATGGCTCCCGTTGCGCCGCGCCGGTCCTGCGGACTTTTGCGCAACTGGTCCAGATACCGGAAGTAGTCCTTGCGTTCCTCGTTCGACTCGGCGGACTTCCTGCCGCCCGCGCCCCCGTTCACGAACATACCGACATCGACATCAGCATCATCGGGAACGTCAGTGACAACGGGTTACTCAACACGGATCGCCCGCCCGTGGTGATCATCATCGCCACCATGCCGACCATCGCGACGACCATGACCACCGGCATCAATTTGCCGAGCAGGCCACCAGGCAGCGTGCGCGTCAGCTCAGGCGGTGCGTTGAGCACCACCTCCCCACCAGGCGGACGTGGCGGCACGATCCTCTGCAGCCGCACGAAACCCTCTGTCGCCAAGCCTGTTCCGCCTCACCGCTAGTGCCCGTCACAAGACCCACATTGTTGGTCGGTCAACTGCGCACGTCGACAAATCTCCCCACTGGCGAGAAGCCGAGAGGGTGTGGCGCGATTCCTTAGTCGACACCGGTCGGTGAATCGTCGACCGCGACGACCGCGCAACGGGACCGCCAGAGCCCAGCCGACCGCGAAAGCAACTGCACAGACGATCGTTACAATCACTGCGATCCGACGCGGCTAAGGGTCGACCGGGGCCGCTGGGTGCGGGGCGCGACCGCGCGGGCGATGCTCGAACCGTCGACCGGCGCCTGGTCAGGGATCTGGGCTGTCAGTGCCGTGACAGGGTCGACGATTCCATACCCGAGCCGATCGTCGCGATCTGTACCAGGAGCGTGGGACATGCGGGGCGGCAAGTCCCACGCTCATGCGCCGAGTCGTGTCGATCAGGACGTCCACGGCGTCGTCGCCGCGGCCGCGGGATTCCGCCTCCAGGGCACGCACCCACTGGCGCTGACGGCCGTAAGCCCGGCTGCCCGAAGTTGTTTCTATCCCGACGCACGGTGGCCACCCACGTCTCCAGCATCCCGGGCAACTCGATCTGCAGTCGCGCGTTCAGCTGGCGGTCAGCTACGTGAAGCAGCATTGACTGCAATGGCCACGTTCACACGGGAATTCAGCCCGAGCTTGGCGAGAATACTCGACACATGGGTTTCCACGGTGCGTCGAGACAGGAACATGGATTCGGCGATATCGGAGTTCGAACAGCCCTGTGCCACCAACTCGGCCACCTTCCGTTCGGTGACGGTCAGCGCCGCCATGCCGTGCTTGGGCCGATTACGTCGGCCACCGCGACCGCGCCGAAGGCCCAGCCCGCGCAATCGCGCCTCGGCTCGGGCGATGTCCCATTCGCAGCCCAGATCCGCATACAACCCCAGCGCCCGGTCCAGCGTGCGGGTGGCCTCACTCCCCTGTCCGTCGTGGACAAGCTGCGCCGCAAGGCTTTCCAGGGCCTGAGCCGCGTACCACGGCCGCCCGGCCGCCTGGAACGCTTCAACGGCCGCGCCGAGTAGATCGGATCGGCCTGCTAGCAATCCTCGACACAACGCGGCCGTGGCACGCCGACTCGCGGTCGGCTGTCTGCGCGCGAGTTCCTCGGAGGCAACCGCCACCTGCTCGGCGATCAGCGGGTCGCGGCCCATCGCGGCCAGCCGGGCGAGGTCGGGATAGATGTAGTAAAGGGTTGCCGAACACAATGTGTCGGCATATTGACGGACGGCTTCGGCCAGGATCTGCAGGGCCTCGTCCGGTCTGCCTTGCCGCTCACTCGTCACGGCCCGCACCCAGGCGCCCAGATGGAGATACGTCCGGTTGCCGAAACGCCGATCGGAGTCGTCATGCACAGCGAAGTCGGGCACGGCCGAGCCGCGACGCAATGCGATCAGCGCACGCAGATTCTGCATCGGCGCGGCGTAACCGTAGCTGTCCGAGAGGTCCTGCAACGTCGCCATTTCGGCGATGGCGTCATCCCATTCGCCGGCCACGAATCGGGTGCGTGCCCGCGAAAACTGGTGTGCCGGCCTCATGTGCGGTACCAGCTCGCGGTTGCGGGCCGCCGCCGAAAATGTGTCCTCGGCTTCGTCGAGCCGATCCAGCTCGATCAAGATATTGCCGCGGATCAAGTGGACGTCGAATTGATCCGCCGCGCCGCCGCCCTGCCTCGCCGCTGCGGCCAGGACCCGATCGCTGAAGACGAGGGCGTCGTCCAGATAGCCCTTCGCATAACGCAATCCACTCAGCGCGGTGCAGCCCATGCCGGTCGCGATCAGGTCGTCGTACGAGTCTCCGACCGAGACTGCCAACTGCCCGAACTGCTCCACGTCGTCGTACCGTTCGCCGGACAGATACGTCAGCGCCAAGAACCCGTGGTACCGCCCCTTCGCCTCGGGCGTCATGCCCGGCCGAGCCAATGTGGCCTCGGCTACCGCCGCCGTGGCGTCCATCCGTCCTTGGGCGAAACATGCCTGTGCCAACAGCCATCGCAACAGACCCAGATGTACGGCGGTGGGTTCATCGGCCTCCGCGCGATCCTGCGCTAACACTTGACGGGCAAAGGACTCGGCATCCACCAGGCGGCCGCTGCGCAACAGCGCCCGCACATAACCCAGTTCGAGTCGCTGCGATGTGGACGTGTCGATTCCGCCGGTATTCACCACGCGTTCCAGCAATCCGATCGCCGTCTCCGGCGCACGCACCAGCAGGGCATCGACCGATTCAGCCAGCCAGACGATCCCTTGCGGTTCGATCGGGCCTGGTCCCGCCGACAGATACGCGGCGACCCGTTCGACCGGAGCGTCCATCGACATCAGGGTGATCGCCGCGCGCCGACGCAACGAGTCCTGGGACGAGACCGGCAGCCGATCGGCAATTGCCTGCTGGAACACATCGTGTCGGAAGGCGATGCGCTCATCATCCCGGATGAGCAGCCCCACCTCGATGGCCGCGGCTATCGCACTCCAGATCGTGATCACCGACTCGCCCAGGATCGAGGACAACTCCACCACCTCCACGCTGGCTCCCAGCGCCGCGGCCATCGACAACAGATGCCGGTCGCCCACCAGTAGCGAGTCCAGTCTGCGCCGAATCTCGTCGGTCACTGATTTCGGCAGCCGCGCCGCTGACATCTGTCTGCTCGGTTCCGCCACTCCGTCGACGACAGCGATCGCACCGTCCTCGAGCAATCCGGACACCAGCACCTGGACACACAACGGGTTGCCGTCAGCGCGGGCAACCGTTGCCATCAGCGATGGATCGGCGCGAGCACCCAGTGTCCGCTCCATCAATGTCGAGACGGCAGCCTCGCTCAAGGCGCCGAGGCGCACCGTGACCGCCCCTTTGGCCTCGAGCCGCGGCCAGAAAGCCGCCAACGGGTGACCGGCCGACCATTGCCGCGTGGCCACCATGACGAACAGCGGCAGATCGAACGCCATCTCGCCGAGTCGCTGCAGTGCCATCAGGCTCGCCGGATCCGCCCACTGCGCGTCGTCGAGGATCACAGCGACCGGTCCGGTGCTGCACCAGGTGTCGATCAGCGATAGTAGTGTCTCGACGACGGCATAGTCGTGACCGGATTGCGGCATCGCGGAGCCGATTTGGCCGAACAATATCGTTCTGGCCCGCTCCAGCATCGGCTCGGACGACGGCCGCTCCAATCCCAGACACGCACCGATCGCCGCGAACCCGACGGCCTGCTCCAATTCCCGTGCGCTGTCGTGGCATACCCGCATCCCTCGCTCGGCAAGGGCGCGGGAGATCACCGTGAGCATTGCCGTCTTGCCGATGCCCGGCTCGCCTTTGAGCATCACGATGCCGCCGCGGCCGGCGATGGCCGGTTCCGCCACCGCCGAGATTCGCCCGAGCTCCTCATCTCGTCCGATCACCTGCGAAGAATCGAACCCGAACCCCGCCGCCGATCCCGAGCTGATCGGAACCCGACCTGCCCTGCCTCCAACCACCCGAACCTCCGGCTCGACGAAGCGTTTTACACAACCGACCATCGAGAAGTCTCGCATCACAATCCGTATCTCCGTGAGACCACGGATCATTCGACACCGGTTTCCTGGGCAGACTCGAGGTCGATCCGAGACGGCCAGGAGGCGACGAAGATGACTGCATCGACGACACCGGCGCGCCGGTCATGACGGTTGCAATCATCGGTACGGGCGCGGCCATACCGCCGCTCGTCAGGGCAGCATGGCCGAGGCCGCTGTGTGGGGGGCGCTCGCCACCGCCGATGTCGAACCGGCAGAGTTGGACGGACTTCGCCTGGAGCGTCACAACGGCGGAAGATAGCTCACCTGGATCATTTCGTTGTCCCGGCTTCGCGACACCAATGTGCCCCGGCCGGGCGGCAGCTTTGTCGACTTGACCCCACCCAGCAAGACGCCCTCATCTTTCGGGGCGCTCATGAGCAGGGCGTCCACCGACAAATCCTTCAGCGGCCCCAACACCGGGTCGTACAACGCTCGGCCCGCGCCGCCCGCCCGCCGTGCGACGATCACATGTAGGCCGATGTCGCGGGCCTGTGGAAGCAGATCCAGCAGCGGCAGCAGCGGGTTGTTGGACGCGACCATGTCGTAGTCGTCGACGACGACATAGACTTCCGGGCCGGTCCACCAGCTGCGCTCGCGCAGTTGCTGCGGTGTGATGTCGGCTCCCGGAATGCGATTGGCCAAGTACCCGGCGACTTCCTTCAGCATCCCGAGAGAGGTCTGCGCGGAGGTCGAGTACCCGGCCAGGTGCTCGCCCTCGACGATGCCCAGCATGGTGCGCCGGTAGTCGATGAGCACGACCCGCGCCTGCTCGGGCGTGCTTCGCTCGACCACACCGATGACGATGGTGCGCAGCAGCGTGGTCTTGCCCGATTCCACATCGGCGAACACCATCAGGTGCGGCTGGGCATCGAAATCCAATACCACCGGCTGTAGTTCGGACTCTCCCAAACCGATCGCCACTCGTGTGGGACCTAGATCCAGACCCGCCGCGGCCGCGGCGGCGATGATGTCTCCACGGGGAATCCGGGCGGGCAGCATCCGCACCTCGGGCGCGCGCCTCTCGGGATAGGTCGCGGCCAGCGCCTCCTTCGCGGCAGCCACGCCATCGGACAACGTGCTCGCGTCGGTGTCGGAATCCAACCGCGGCAACGCCATCAGCATATGCAGGCCTTGCGGCGTGATGCCGCGGCCGGGCCGCCCCACCGGGACATGCACCGCCGCCCGCCGGTTCATCTCGGAGTCGCCAGGGTCGCCGAGGCGCAGCTCCAGCCGGGTGCCGAGCTGGTCCTTGACCACTGGACGGATCTCCAGCCACCGCGACGCGGCCAGCATCAGATGGATGCCGTAGGAAAGGCCCTGCCCGGCAATGGCGTTCACACTCGACTCGAGTGGCTCGAATTCCTCGCGGAACGCGGCCCAGCCGTCCACCACCAGGAACACGTCACCGAACTGGTCCTCTGACAGCGGATGCGCGGCCCGCTCCACGGCGGGCAGCTGCGCGAGTTCGGCCTTGCGCTTGCGGAATTCCACCATGTTCTCGATGCCGAGCGCCAAGAACCGCTCCTCACGGCGACGCATCAGCGTCATCAGCTCCGCGATGGTGCGCCGGACGCGGTCACCCTCGAGCCTGCCCGCTGCCGAACCGACATGAGCGAGGCCGTTCAGCGCGGCCAGAGTCCCACCGCCGAAGTCGAGACAGTAGAACTGCACCTGCTCCGGCGTGTGCGTCACGGCGGCCGCCATGATGATCGTCCGCAGTGCGGTCGACTTGCCCGACTGCGGCCCGCCGACCACGGCGACGTTGCCGAGGCCACCCGAAAGATCGATGGTGAGCACGTCGCGTTTCTGCTCGTAGGGCTTGTCGACGATGCCGACCGGCATCCACAAGCGCCCGTGCCGATTCGACTCCGCCATTGGGTCCCGGTTCGGCAGCATCATGTCCACACTCGGCGAGACATCCAGCGGCGGAAGCCACACCTCGTGTGCAGACCTGCCGTGTCCGGTGAGCCGTTCCACGACCACCTGCAGCAGGGTTCGCTCCGGGCCGACCGGCGCCGGGCCGACCAAGGCGTCCAGATCCGGCAACTCCACCCGCACCGGAGCGGCGGGCACAGCATTCTCGACGGCCGCTACCGGCCGGGCACTGAATCGCAGCGCCGACTGCCCGCCGATCGCCTTGCCACCGGCCTGGCGCGAACCACGCGGCGAGGCATACGGTCCCGAGACATAGGTGGTATTGAACCGCAACGGGTCGGCCGCGTCGCTCTTGAGGAAGGCCGAACCGGGCACGCTCGGCAAGTGGTACGCGTCGGAGATACCGAGCACTTGGCGCGACTCGGTGGCCGAGAAGGTTCGCAGGCCGATCCGGTACGACAGATGGGAGTCGAGACCACGCAGCTTGTTCTCCTCCAGCCGCTGCGACGCCAGCAGCAGGTGTACCCGCAGTGACCTGCCCAGACGGCCGATCATCACGAACAGCTCCGCGAAATCAGGCTTCTGGGACAACAGCTCGGAGAACTCGTCGACGATGATGAACAGCGCGGGCAGCGGATCGAGCGCCGCTCCACCCGCGCGAGCGCGCTCGTACTCGGTGACATTGGCGAAATTTCCCGCCGAGCGGAGCAACTCCTGCCTGCGATTGAGTTCGCCCGCCAACGCGTCGCGCATTCGGTCCACCATCGACAGCTCTTGCTCGAGGTTGGTGATCACCGCCGCGACATGCGGCAGCGGGTCCAAGCCGAGGAATGTGGCACCGCCCTTGAAGTCGACCAGCACCAGGTTGAGCAGATCCGGCGAATGGGTCGTGACCAGTGAAAGCACCAGAGTGCGCAGGAATTCCGACTTGCCAGACCCGGTCGCGCCGATGCACAGCCCATGCGGACCCATGCCGTTCTCGGCGGCTTCCTTGATATCGATTTCGACCGGCGTGCCATCGGGTGTCACGCCGATCGGAACGCGCAATCGCTCCCGCCCACTGCGCGGGCGCCACACCACGTCCGGATCGATCTGCGCCGCATCGGGAATCTTCAGCAGGCTCATCAAACCCGGATCCGCGCGCGTCTCGTCGCCCAAGTTGACGATCTGCGCGACGGTAGCGATGCGATATCTGGCGAGATGCCGTGCGAAAGCCACCGCCTCAGCATGTGTGACGTTGTCGACGGTCGCGAATTTCTCCACCCCACCCGCCGATTTCGCCGACACCGTGCCATCGGACACCACCAATTGCAGACCGCGCCGCGCGGCCAGGCCCGCTGGTGGTGCGGTGAGGTCCAGCACCGTCACCGAGTCCAGGCCCGCCTCGGCCACCGTCCGCTCAGAGCCGTCGACATAGCCGTCGTCGATCACCACGATCAGGTGGGTGCGTCCCGGCGTCGGCGGGGCATTGCGCATGAACCGGCCGCGCTCGAGCAGTTCGTCTGCCAGCGCCGCCTCGAGCTCCGACAGTGACGCGTACAGCATTCGGGCGCTGCCCATGCCGTCGCGGGCAGCCGGGTGCTGTGCTTGCGGAAGCCATTTGGCCCACGACCAGGCCTTGCCGTCAGGATCGGCACACACTAGCGCTATCAGAAGATTGTCGGGGCCGTGGAATGCGCACAGCGCCATGATCATCGTGCGGGCCGCCGCCCGTGTCCCCGAGCGTTCGCCTTCGAGGTTCACCGCCGGGAATGCGCGCAAGGAGATGGCCGTCGGCAGCCCGTGCACCACCGAATGGGTGCGCACGAAGCGGCGCAGCGCGACGGTCGAGACGGGCTCCAGGTCTTCCAAGGGGCCAGTTTCCGGGCGGGCCAATTTCGTTGCGATGCGATGACTTCCGACGCCGATGCGGGCGTGCCCGAAATCCGGGTCGGTCGGCCTGCGTTCCCACATCCGCCGCGTGCCCACCAGCGACAGCAGATCGTCGGGTGCCGGATGACTCCACTCCAGAGCCTCACGCTGCGTCGCGGCGGTCGCGCGGACGTCATGGCGCAACTGCTCGAGGTAGCGGAAGTAGTCCTTGCGTTCCTCGTTGAGCTCCGCGGCCTTCTTTCCGCCGCCGCGTCCGCCACCCGCGAACATGCCGACCATCGACATCAGCATCATCATCGGGAACATCAACGAATACGGGTTGCTCAGCAGCGACCGCCCGCCGGTGGTGACCATCATCGCCACCATGCCGACCATTGCGACCACCATCACGACCGGCATCAGCTTGCCCAGTAGGCCGCCGGGCAGCGTGCGCGACAGTTCAGGCGGCGCGTTCAGCACCAGTTCCCCACCGGGCGAGCGTGGTGGCGCGATCCTCGGCAGCCGCACGAATCCCTCTGTCGCCAAGCCCGTTCCACCTCACCTCGAGCGCCGCCCTACCCGCAGGCCCTATCGTTGCCTGCCCCTCCTCCGAGGTCGACGTATCTCCCCAACCCTGAGAAATCCGAGATAGCCGCGAGTTCGTTCGAATATCGCGTGCGTTGTCGCCACGAGTGCGGCGATCGGGACGACGTGTTGAATTGCAGCTTTCTCTTGGCCCTCATGGTTACGCTTCGCTGCCGCCCCGGGCCTGACGCTCAGACTGCACCTGGCTCGAGTTTTAGGCTTCGGAGGTCGTGCCTTGTGCCGATGTCATGCACACCATTCACCGAAGCCCTTGGTCGAGTTTCCTTCTGTAGCAAGAGGAATCATCAACCACGGGCTCCGTTCAAGATCAACGCGCAGCGCACGACCCCCGACGCTGCATACTCGAGCTAATAGTCCACGCCTTCAGTGAGTCGGCGATGGCGGCGACCGCGGAACGCGACCGCCAGCGCCGACCCAGCGGCGAGGGCCACCGCGCACGCGATCGCCACGATCAGGGCGATCCGGCGCGGGAGGGGGTCGACCGGACGCGCGACCTGCGGAGGTGCGACCGCTCTGGCGCGACTCGCGCCGTCGGCCGCAGACGAGTCGGGGATCTGGGCGGTCAGCGCCGCGACCGGGTCGACAATGCCGTACCCGAGCCGGTCATCGCGTCCAGGGCCGGGCGCATGGGCGGTGCGCACGACCCGCTCCATTACCTGTGCGGCGGTCAGATTCGGGAACCGCGACCGCACCAGCGCCACCACGCCTGCGACATAGGCACTGGCGAAGCTCGTGCCGTTGATGCCGTTGGCGGCCCCGTCGGCGGCGGGGATGCCGTTGACAAGTCCGGTACCACCTGGAGTGCTGTCGAGCGAATACAGATTCGTGCCGGGCGCGGCCACGCTCACCCATGGGCCATCGAGCGAGAACGACGACGGCTCACCGTTGTCATCGGTGGAGGCGACCGACATGACGTAGGGGCTGAACCACGCTGGGCTGGCTACCGTTCGCACCGCGTCCCAACCGGTGCCGTCGTTCTGCGCCTTGCAGGCGCCGTCCTGTTGCACATTGCCCGCGGCGGCCACAACGACCACATCGTGCTCGTAGGCGTACTCCACCGCTGCCCCGAGCACGCCGTCGCCGAGGTCCGTTCCGGCGGCCGCACAGGCGACTTCGGAGATATTGATGACCGAGGCATGTAGATCCACCGCTCGCTCGACAGCGAGAGCCAAGGTGAAGACATTGCCGAATCCACCGGATGACATGGCCACTGGACCCGGCCGGTTGTTGTAGTCCTTCGCCTCGTACTCCAGGCTCAGCTGCCGAATCGACAGGATCGCCGCGTCCGGCGCGACGCCCGAGAACGCGTCGTCCGGACTCGGCTGCGCGGCGATCAGTCCTGCGACGAGTGTGCCGTGCCCGTCGCAGTCGAGGGTCCCGTCGGTACCGGAGACATAGTCCCCGCCGGGAATCAAGCCCGGCAGCCGCGGATGCTGGTTGACGCCGGTGTCGATTACCGCCACCGTCTGCCCCACACCGGTGCTGAACTTCCACGCCGAGGGCAGGTCCAGAATCCGCTGCGCCCGCGGTGCCGTCTTCGGCAGCCCGCCGGTCAACACCGGTTTCGCGCATTGCGAGCGCTGCACGGCCTCCTCCGGTGGATGCGCGGGCAGCCCCGGCAGGGGCGCCGCGCCCGGATCGACCACCGGCGGCGGCACCGCCCCCGCCACCGGAACTCCGAAGACCGCCACCACGATCGCCAGCACCGCGCCCACCCAGCGCTGGGGCTTCATAACCCGCGGGCCGCCGCGTAGAAGTCCATGATCCAGAACACCAGAGGCACGATGGCCACGATCATCAGGTACTCGACGATCTCCCCGGCTCGCCGGGCGACCGGCGAGATCTCGAACAACGGCCCGCCGATACCGACCACCATGGCGATCGCACCCGCACCCAGCAATACGCCAGCGGCCGTGATCGAGCCCGCGCCACTGCCGAATCCGAGGCCGAGCAGCACCGCGAGCAGCGTGAGACAACCACCCGAGATCAGCGCGCACGCTTGTGTTCGGTCCGCGAACGCCCGCCCTCGCAGGCACAGGAGCACTCCGGCGACCAGCGCCAGAGTGACACCCTGCCAACGAGGTTCACCGGCCGGGTCGGCAGCCAGGACCGCACCGGCGACCGCGGCGATTGTCGCGCCGATGACAAAGCCGGACTGATACTCGTTGGCGACCCTGGCCCGCTCGGCCAGCCCCACTGCCGACGGCAACGCGGTCGCGCCGATCGCGCCGATGCCCTCGATCGTCGGACGCGGCTCGTGATCGGCCGGATCAATCGCGCCGCCGGCTGTCGGGACGGGCGGTACCGGCAGCCGCGCGGCGGCCATCGCGACCCGCGCGGCCGCCGACACCGCCGCGAGTGCTGCCACCAGTAATCCCGCGCCCACCTTCGCGAGCGGGTTGTGCCACAGCATGGTCACCAAACCAAAGCCGACGCCGAATATCGACAGTGTGATGACCGCGGCGAACACCGTTGCACCGACGCCCGTCAGCCGATAGGCGGCTACCGCGACAACCAACGTCACGGACACCGCCACCACAGTGTGCGGCGGACCGAGCGCGTCCGGAACAAACAGTGCCGCACCAGGTCCCACCAGCGCCAGCGCGCACAACGACAGCACGACAGATGCGCTCGCGAATATGCCATTGCCTCGCTCCGAGGTGCCCGCCGCATACTTTCGCGCCATGATGAGCGCCGCGACCAAGGCCGCCACGCCAACCGCTTCTGCGACAGACCCCGCGACGACACCGCTGCCGCGTTGCTTGGCCACCACGAGCAGCACGAGTGCGCCCACAGCGGCCAGCACGGCCGCGGCCTGGCCCATCACCGCAGCCGACGCCGCGTTCCATCCACGGAAGGTGCTCTCGGTCAGGCGCGCCACCGCGTCGATGACGTCATCGAACAAGGCTGGCGCATCGCTCGTACCGACCGCGCGCAAGACCAGCAACTCGCCATCGAACACCCCGGCGTCGGTCAGGGTGGCGTCCGGCGAAATCGGATCGTGGCCCAACCGCGCCAGCGTCCAATGCCTGGCGAGGACGGGCGCATCTTCGGATTCGGTGGGGTCGTGGTCGCGCGATTCGACCATGTCGACCACGTCGGCCATGAACTCGGCCACCGGCACGGTCGCGGGCAGTCCCACGTCTATTTGCGTATTGCCCCCCACCACGGAAACGCGGCACAAATCCGGCGCGGCGGCGACCGGATCGGACGTCAAAGCTTCGGTCATTGTCAAATCCCGTGATACTCATACATTTTGGTCATGGGAAGTGTATCGGCGCACCGATGGTTAAGCTGTCAAATATTGCCGGCACAGGGAGGTCAGGCAAGCACATTCATGGGAGCGTCACACATGTCCGGTGTCCGGCAAGCACAGCAAGTCTTCGATGCCGGTGTGTTGTCCTTGGGGCTGGCCGTCAACGGGCAGCAGAGCACGCCCGACCTCGAATACGCGAAGAAGGCCTTCCAACGCGCGACAGAGTGGGATCCCAGCATGGCCGACGCGTGGCTCGGCCGCACCGCCGCGGGCGAAATCACGCGCGAGATATTGTTCAATCTCCATCGGACCAGCGGATCGACGCTGGGACGCGAACAGCGTCGGCTGGGCCTGCGGCCGCGACAACTGGCGGGTCGCTTCGTCGTGGGGCCTTATATCGACTACCCGTTGTCCAGCTACACCGAGGTCTGGCTGGCCCAGGCGACACAGCTCATCGGCGAACGCCAATACGACGAAGCCGAGCGGGTACTCGACGAGTTGGCAGCGCACCGCCGCACACAGCCGTCCACGCCGGACACCGGACTCGACGACCGGATCAGCGCCTATGTGCGAGCACACCTGCATTTCACCACCCAGCGGTGGAACGACGTGATGACGGTGTTCGCGGGCTCTGCTGACTGGGACGACGCCTATCTGGCTGCGGGCGCCAGCATCATGGTCGGCTCGGCGTGCGCGCAGCTGGGGCTGTTCGGCGAGGCCACCCGCCGCCTGGAGAAGGCCGAAGCAGGCCCGATCCCCGCGGCTCGCACCGCGGCGATGTACTGCCGCGGCCTCTGTCTTCGCGAACAGGGCCATGAAGAACAGGCACGGCAGATTTTCGAGCAGGTCTACTCCGAGGCCCCCGATTTCGAAGCGAATGCGGCCGCGATGCGCGACCCGAAGTTCCGCATCACCTTGACCTCTCGTGAGCAGATCGACAGCCGCACCGACCGATGGGACCCCGACTCCGCGCCCGACCTGGCCAAGGCCGAAGCCGAGGCGCAACGCAAGGAGCAGGATGACATCGCCAAGCGGGCACTGCTGGATGCGCGCGCCGAACTCGACGAGCAGATCGGCCTGACCGCGGTGAAAACCCAAGTCGCCAAAATCCAATCCACCGCCATGATCGCCAAGCTCCGCGCCGCGAAGGGACTGGCCAGCATCCCCCGCGGCCAGCACCTTGCCTTCACCGGACCGCCCGGCACCGGCAAGACCACCGTCGCCCGCGTCGTCGCCAAGATCTACCGAGGACTCGGCCTGCTCCACACCGATCGCGTCATCGAGGCCAAACGAGTCGACTTCGTCAGCCAAAACCTCGGCGGCACCGCCATCAAAACCTCCGCACTCATCGACACCGCCATGGATGGCGTCCTGTTCATCGACGAGGCCTACACCCTGATCCAAACCGGGCTCTCCGGCGGCGACGCCTTCGGCCGCGAAGCCATCGACACCCTGCTGGCCCGTATGGAAAACGACCGCGACCGCCTCGTCGTCATCATCGCAGGCTACGACGGCGAAATCGACCGGCTCCTGGCCGCCAACGACGGCCTCGCCTCCCGATTCGCCAAACGGGTGAAGTTCGAGTCCTACACACCCACCGAACTCGCGCAGATCGGCCAGGTCGTCGCCCGCAAACGCGACTCCATGCTCTCCCCCGACGCACTCACCCTTCTCGAACACGCCTGCCGAGACCTCTACGAACGACAACGCCCCGACGCCACCGGTACACCCCGACGCGCGATCGATCTCGCGGGCAATGGCCGATTCATCCGCAACGTCATCGAAACCGCCGAAGAAGAACGCGAATTCCGACTCACCGATGGCGGTGCCGAACTCGATCTATCCGACCTCGACGAAACCGCCCTCATGCGCATCGAAGCCACCGACATGCGCAACGCTCTCGATTCCGTCCTCGCCTCCCTCGGTGGCTAGTGCCCCGTCCAGATAGATTGCTGCGCTACCCACTTCGGCTGCTCACCGAGCGTAGTCATCAGGCGGTCGAATTCGGCCTGCGCGACCACCATTCGACTACGTTCGACAGACCCCGGCCCAGGGGTGGATACGACAGGAGTTATCTGGGCGCGGCACTAGCTAGGAATCGATCAACGTTCCCTTGCTCGCGGGGCTCATCGGCCAACCGCTCACAGACCAAGAATCCTGGAACTACGAACTATCGGTGTTCGGTTTCCGATCGACTCGCAATAATTAGTGTCGTGATACCGGCCCCTCCGGCTTACTTGCGGGGGTCGGGGAGGGTGTCGTGGGCGACGAGGGCGGTCGGGCGAGTGAGTTCGGGGCCGGGAATGAGCAGGCCGACGATCTCCCACGGGGCGAGCTTGGGCTCGGCAGGCATGCCGAGCATCCTCGCGGTGCCCAGATCTGGTATGCCATAACGGATTCCGGTGTCGGCGATGTAGAACAGACCGTCGCGCCGGACGCTGCCCGGCACGATGCCGGTGATCTGCACGAACTCGCCCGACGAGGGGCGAACGTAGGCGGCGTCGATTCGGTCTGGACCGACACCGCCGCTGGCCATCGGCACGGGTGTCGCGGAGGCGGGCAGCGGCCAGGTCTTGGCCGCGGTCAGGCCGATCGTCGCGTCACGGTCGTCGCCGGGCTTCGACCATGAGCTGCACACCACCGGGAAGTCGTCGGCCGAAAGCACTTTCGGCCGCTGCACCGGAAAGTCGTTCAGTGCCAGCGTGTTCACCACTGGAACGCCGCTGAGCGCGTCCGGTGTCACCTGGATGACGTCGCTGTCCCCGACCGAGTTGGCATTGCGGAGCACCTCGGCCGCGAACGGGGAAATCGGTTGCACACCGGTTGTCACCGCCACGTACAGCTCGCTGGAATTGATGCCATTGACCTTGATCACCGAGCCGACTTTGGCGCCCATCACCGGCCCTGGCTGACCTGCCATCGGCACCGTGGGTACGGCAATCGCGGGCACCGGGACGGTAGCGTCGAGCAATCCCGCGCCCACCGCGCGCGGTTGCGCGCCCACGAGCTTCAATGACCGGGCGATCACGTCGTCGGTGAGGTCGACCTGGGCGTGCTTGCCGTCGTACAGCAGATAGGTTGTGCCGTGCACGGATACGAGGACCGCCTCATCGCGGCCCAGTGGGTGCACCGACCGATCTTGTCGCGGCCGCCCCGCGAACACCAGCGTCGACGCGCCCGAGACCGGTGTCGTCGTATCGCACGCGGTCCAGTCCGAATCGGACTCCGCCGCACCCGGCAACGTCGCGGGCGCGCCCGGAATTCCCAGCATCGGGCCACGCGGGTAGCCCATGAGCTCGGATTCCTTGACCGACGTCGGTGCCGCATCGGCGCCTGCGATCAATCGGGCCGAGGCCAGGTTCAACGCCGGATGCAGCGTCCCGTTCAGCATCACGTAGAGCGCACCGCTGTCCTTGCCGACGATGACGGCATTATTGTCCACGGCACCTTGCGGACGCAGAAAGCTGAGGATCGCGGCCCCCGCGACCCCGAGCAGTCCCAACACCAAACCCACCACAAGTGAACGCCATTGCACGCGCATGGGATCGTGCAGCATCCGCACGTCCCGCCGGATCAACGCGTGTTCGAGCCTCCTGATCAGAAAACGATATCCGTTGACTTGCGCTCGAGTTGTCAACTGCGAAGCCACGACAACGCTCCTCGGCAATTTTGATTCTCGATGCGACGAGTTATCTTGGGGTGATTCAACTCTCGACGCGGCGAACCGTATTCGGTGGTTACTGCAAAGCTTTCGACACGGTACCGTAGTGCCACATTTCCCGGTACGGAAAGAGTCCCCAATGGTGGCCACCCAACCGACTCCTTGGCCGAACACGGCTTCGACAGACCAGGAGCAGCGCCCCGCGAGCGCCCTGCGCTCACCCGAATTCTGGCTGTTCCGCCGATGGCCGCTGCCGGTCGTGCTCGCGGCGGTCGTAGTCGCGTTCGCTTCGTCATTGGCTGCGACCGTCGTCGACAGCAACCCGCTGGTCGTCGCGGCCGTCGGCGCAACGGTGTTCCTGGTCGGCGTGGTGCCGGTCCGGGGCAGCGGCATTCCCGCCCACATCGGCGCGCGTACGCGGTATCAGTGGAACCGCCGCCATCTCAGAACCACTCGCTATCACCCCCCGTTCGATATCGCCCAACCCGATCTGGACGGCGGTCAGTACGGAATCCGGTGGGACGGCGACTGCCTGCTCACGATGCTGCGCATCGACGGCCCCGCCCGCGGCGTGAACCTGCTCGGCCCCGGCGTGCTCACGACCGAGAATGCCGTGCCACTCGACGAGATCGCGCGCTGCCTCACGCAGTTCGACATCGGCCTCGACGCGATAGACGTCAACTGTGTGGGCGGCCGCGCGACGGATGAGGGCGGCCCGATCGCCCGGCTCTACAGTCAGGTGCTGGGGCCGTTGCCGTCACCGTCATGGCTCACTGTGTGGCTCACTCTCCGGCTGAACCCGTTGACCAACGCCGAGGCCATCGCAGGCCGCGGCGGCGGCGAGGCGGGTATGACCCGCACCGCCGCCATCGCCACCCGTCGAGTCGCCAACCGGCTCGCCGCGCGGGGGCTCGAGGTCACGGTGCTCACCGCACACGAAATCGACCGTGCCGTACGCAATCTCGCCGATGGCGTGCGCGGCGAATCGTTGGTCGAGCATTGGCGCGGCGCCGAGCAAGACGGAATCCATTTGACCACCTACGAACTCGACTCGGCCCGTCTCGACAGCGCCGCCCTCGCCGAGGTCTGGACCGTGGCGAGCGTATCCACCACGCTCATGCTTCGACTGCGCCCGGCGCCGCTCGCGGGCGGCCGCGAAGGCGACTTCGCCCTCACCGCGCTCGTCCGGTTCAACACCAGGCAGCCGCTAGAGCGCCCGCCGGTGCCCGGACTGCGCCCGCTGGCAGGCAACCAGTACCGCGCGCTCGTCGCCACGCTGCCATTGACCACTCAGAAGTTCGGCCCGCCCACCAGTGTCTGCTTCGGCCCGGCGCAATCCCTTGCCGCGCTGGCGGTTCCGTCGAGCGGAGTCGGCCAACTCATCGGCGCCGACGATCTCGGCCGCGGTGTCGCGATCCCGGTAGTCGGTCCGGGCCTGCGTCGTGTGGAGATCATCGGCGCGCCGCTGGCCCAGCAGGTGCTCCTGCGCGCCTTGGCGGCCGGCGCACGCGTGCTGGTGTACACCTCGCGTCCTGATGCATGGCATTCCTTGGTGTCCGGAGTCGCCGAGCCCGCCGCGCTCAGCCTCGCAGGCGCGGTGGGCTCGGCCCAGATCGCGCCGAATGCCATCGTCTACGACGGTGTTCCGCCGACCGCGCACGCCTCCCAGGCCACCACGGTCCACGTGCACCCCACCGGCACCGCACCCCGCTACCCCGACGCCGAGGTGACTCTCACCCAATCCGAGGCGGCCAACATCGTCACCATCCGAACCACCACCGGTTCCACCACCGTCCGCATGATCTCCATCGCCGACGAAATGCGCTACCTCACCTCGGCCTTCAC
>NZ_JBEXLC010000116.1:0-28449 GCF_040609795.1 Nocardia sp. NPDC004604 | reverse complement strand
GGCGAGGTCGTCGCGACCCTCTTGATCCAGCAGCGCCTTCGCCTTGCTGGCAGCGGCGTCGGTCAGAGTCACACCGTGGGTGGTCGTCTCGTCTTGCACAGTCATGAACTCTCCTCAGGACAGCTGTGTTCAACCCGTGAACAGCGCACGGCTCGTGGCTGTCAACACCACTCAGCGGGCTGTTATTCCCCCATCTTGCCACCACCGGACCCGACCGTGGACACAACCTCCCACCGACCACATTTCCGGCTGCATAGTGCATCGAATAGCCTGGTCGCGTGAAATTGTTCCGTCGCGGCGAGTCCAGCACCACCGACGAGAGCGCCGACCAGACGGCGGGCTCGGACGGCGGCTCGACCGCAGTCTCCATCTCGAAAGCGGCCACCGCCACCGAAGGCAAGGGCCGTCCCACCCCGAAACGTCGTGACGCCCAAGGCAAGCGGCGTGGCCCGGTCGCCCCGGCACCGCTCACCGCGAAGGAGGCACGCGCCCGGCGCAAGGCCACGCGCGGCAACCGCGAGGAGCGCAAGGCGGCGTCGGCCGAGCGGCGTTTGGCCGCCCAGGATCGGCGCGCCAGGATGCTCGCCGGCGAAGACAAGTACCTGCTACCCCGCGACCAGGGTCCGGTGCGGGCGTACACACGTGACATCGTCGACGCCCGACGCAACCTGGTCGGGCTGTTCATGCCGATGGCCCTGGTGCTGATCCTGTCGATGTTCGTGGCGCCCGCACTGCAGACCATTGTGACGTTGGCGATGCTGGTGATGATGGTGTTCATGATCGCCGAGGGGTTCCTGCTCGGCCGGATCGTCAACGGGCGGGTGCGGGAGCGCTTCCCGGACAGCACCGACACCGGGTACAAGCTGGGCTGGTATTCCTTCGTCCGCGCCTCACAGATTCGCAAGATGCGGGCGCCCAAGCCGCGCGTCGGCCCCGGCGACGCGGTGTAGCTCCCATCACGTCCCGACAGCCGCACACCTCGATCGAGGTGTGCGGCTGTCGGCGTTTCCGGGTCAGTGGTGGTGTGCGCGGCCGAGGACCGCGGACAGGTCGGACTGCAGACGCTGGGCGTCACGGTCGATGACATTTGCCGATCCGGCGTGGCCGCCTGCTCGCGTGATCAGAACCGCGAAGCCCACCACAACCGCCATGCTCATGAGAAAAGTAATCATGGCAGTAATTTTGCGCTCGATGATTTACCGCCGAAAGTGGCTGTACTGACATTGTCCGCAAAGATCCAGCCAGGTACTCTGTAGCCATGCTGTCCAAGGTCGCCGTTGTGCTCTCGGAGCGCTTGGCCATGTTCGAATTCGGCGTGGTCTGTGAGGTTTTCGGGCTCGATCGCACCGCGGACGGACTGCCCGGATTCGATTTCAAGGTGTGCGGTGCCGAACCGGGCAAGCCGCTGCCGTCCACCACGCCGGGTATCACCGTTACGCCGGAGTACGGGCTGGAGGAGTTGGCGAAGGCCGATCTCGTGGCGATTCCGGCCTTCCCCGCTTCCGCCTTCGGGTTCGACGCGCGCGTGGTCGGCGCGATCCGGGCGGCCTCGGATGCCGGGGCGATCGTGCTCACCGTGTGTTCCGGGGCGTTCCTGGCCGGGGCGGCCGGGCTGCTCGACGGTCGCAAATGCACGACGCACTGGCGTTATGTGGACCAGTTGGCCGCACAGTTCCCGGAGGCGACCGTCGATCCCGATGTGCTGTTCGTCGACGAAGGCAATCTCATCACCTCCGCTGGCACGGCAGCGGGCATCGACGCCTGCCTGCATCTGGTGCGCCGGGAGATCGGTAGCTCGGTCGCGAACGCGATCGCCCGACGTATGGTGGTGCCGCCGCAGCGCGATGGCGGACAGCGCCAATTCATCGAGCGCCCGGTGCCCGAATGCACCTCCGACAGCCTCAGCTCCACCCTGCAGTGGATGAGCGAAAATCTCGAGCTGCCGCACACGATCGACGATCTCGCCGCCCGCTCGGTGATGTCCACCCGCACCTTCGCCCGCCGCTTCGCCGCCGAAACCGGGACCACCCCGGTGAAATGGCTGACCAACCAGCGCGTGCTCTACGCCAAGCATCTGCTCGAGGACACCGACGAGGGCCTGGAACAGATTGCCGCACAAGCGGGTTTCGGTTCCGGTGCGCTGCTGCGGCATCACTTCCAGAAGGTCGTCGGCATTGCGCCGACCGAGTACCGCCGCCGCTTCGGCGCCGCGGAGGCCAGCGAGCAACGCTCCTGAAGCGCGCCAATGAGCGTTCCGCGCGGAATCGGCGTTCTTTCGGTAGCTCGAGACCGGGCGCCCGACCGCAGGGGTGCGTAGCGATCCGGGCCGCCGATCAGCGCGACGCGCGGATAAGGGACCCAATTGATCGCGGGGGTAGCGGACCCGATTGATACGGTGCTGCGGTGTCGGACAGCTCACCTGCTCACAACCGCCCGCACCGCAGCCTGGTGCTCGGTGGCGCGCGATCCGGCAAGTCCGCGTTCGCGGAAGTGCTGGCGGCCGAGGGCGGCCCCGTGCGTTACATCGCCACCGCGATTCCCGATTCGGCCGATCTCGACTTCGCCGAACGCATCGCCCGCCACCGTGACCGCAGGCCCGCGGATTGGACCGTCTTCGAAAGCGCCGATCCGGCAGCGGTTCTGAGCGCCGCTCCCCCTGCCGGAACGACATTGATCGACGATATCGGCAGCTGGCTGACCGCCCGCATCGATGCCCGCGCCGCCTGGGACGCCCCGCGCGGCACCATATCCCCCGACACCGACGCCCTGGTCACCGCCGTCGCCGCCTATCCGGGCCGCCTGGTGATCGTGACCCCCGAGGTCGGTATGGGCGTCATCCCGGCCACCCGCTCCGGCCGCCTGTTCCGCGATGAAATCGGCACCCTCAACCAGCGCCTCGCGCAGAGCTGCGATGAAGCGTTCTTCATAGTCGCGGGCCTGCCGCTGCGCCTGAAGTAAGGCCGCACGCGACATCTCGGAATCCGCACCACGGCAGGAGTGCAGCGTGCGACTGTTCGCGGACGACAGGCGCGGGGTGGTTGAGCGAGTCGGCGGGGGTCGCGGCAAGATTGGGCCGGATAAGGACTGCGCGGTGTAGGAATGAACTGCCCCGACCCGGAAAGGCTCGATAGTGACAGACGGATTCGGACCGGTTACGCCACCCGACGCGGGAATTCGGACGGCGGCGGAGCAGCGGCAGGCACAGCTGACCAAACCCGGTGGCGCGCTCGGGCGGCTGGAAACGCTCGGAAATTGGGTGTCGGCGTGCCAGGGGGTATGTCCACCGAAGCAATTCGAGCGGGCGCGGGTAGTGGTGTTCGCCGGGGATCACGGCGTTGCTCGTCATGGTGTTTCGGCGTACCCGAGTGAGGTGACCGCGCAGATGGTCGCCAATTTCCTCGGCGGCGGGGCGGCGGTGAATACGCTGGCCGGGGTGGCGGGCGCCACCGTACGCGTCGTCGATATCTCCGTCGACGCCGATACCGACGCGCGGGTCGCCGCGCACAAGGTGCGCCGGTCCAGCGGGGCGATCGACCGCGAGGACGCGCTCAGCGATGAGGAAATCCGAGCGGCACTGGCAGCGGGCAAGGCGATCGCCGACGAGGAGATCGACGGGGGCGCCGACCTGCTGATCGCGGGCGATATGGGCATCGGCAACACCACTCCGGCGACCGTACTCATCGCGACCCTCACCGATACCGAGCCGATCGCCGCCGTCGGCCGCGGCACCGGTGTGGACGATGCGGGCTGGGTCCGCAAGGTGGCCGCGATCCGCGATGCCATGCGCCGTGCCCGCCCGGTCGCCAAGGATCCGGTCGAGCTGCTGCGCGTGGCCGCGGGCGCCGATTTCGCCGCCATGGCGGGCTTCCTCGCCCAAGCCGCGATCCGCCGCACCCCCGTCATTCTCGACGGTGTGGTGGTCACGGCAGCCGCCCTGGTCGCCGAGGACCTGGCGGCGGGCGCCAGCGCCTGGTGGCTCGCGGGCCACCGCTCCACCGAACCCGCCCACACCCTCGCGCTACGCCACCTGCGCCTCGAGCCCCTCCTCGACCTCGACATGCGCCTCGGCGAAGGCTCCGGCGCCCTCACCGCCCTCCCCATCCTCCGCGCCGCCGTCGCCACTCTCGCCGAAATGGCAACCTTCGCGGAAGCCGGTGTGAGCACCGCCGATTCGGCCACCGAAGCCGAAGCCGAAGCCGAAGCCGAAGCCGGGACCAGCATCGCCCCTGACGCGACCGGGCAACCGGACCTGCGGAAATAGGCAGGTGGCCGGTTTGCGGCTTGCGGTCTCCTGGCTGACGGTACTGCCGGTGCAGGGGCCGGACAGTGTCGATCGTGGAGCGGCCGGGCGGGCGATTGCGCTGGCGCCATTGGTGGGGGCCGGGCTGGGCGGGGCTGCTGCCGGGGTGCTCTGGCTGCTGGTGTGGGCCGGGGCGAGTGCACCGCTCGCGGGGCTGGTTGTGGTTGCCGGATCGGCGCTGATCACTCGGGGGATGCATGTGGATGGGCTGGCCGACACGATGGACGGGTTGGGGTCCTACGGTTCGCCCGAGCGGGCCCGGCAGGTCATGAAGAGTGGTGGGGCCGGGCCGTTCGGGGTGGCGGCGATCGTATTCGCCGTTGGGATCCAAGCGTTTTCGTTCGCCGGGCTGGCGCAGGCCGATCGCTGGTTCGCGGTGGTGCTCGCGGTGGCCGTCGGCCGGGTCGCGGTGGTGCTCGCCTGTCGCCGCGGCATCGATGCCGCGCCCGACACCGGCTTCGGCGCACTGGTCGCAGGCACGCAGCGCCCGGTCACCATCGCGCTCTGGGTGGTGCTCGCCCTTATCGCCAGCGCCTGCACAGTCCCGGAGCACCGCTGGCTCGGTCCGCTCGTTGTCCTTGTCGCCCTGGGCATTTCGGCCCTGCTGGTCCGACATTCCACGCGCCGCTTCGGCGGCCTCTCCGGCGATATCCTCGGCGCAACACTCGAGATTTCCGTCGCCATCACGGCCGCAGGACTATCGCTGGGCACCTGACCCATCCGCCGCGTACCGGCGCCAACCGGGCACACGCGTCCGGCGGCCCGGCTAGGTCGAACAAGATCCGATCGTCTCACCGATCGTTGCCGCGCCTGCCTGTGGTACGGCGGCGTGCCGCACTCATCAGTCACCACCGCATCACCTTCCGCACGTGGCCCCACCGGGTGCTATCCCGTCCCAATGCAGGGCGTGACCGCATCAACTGCTGCCACTCCGGCAAACGCGTGTACGGCGGGCGAGCACGCGACCCGGTCACCGCCGCACCGGATATCGCCGCCGAGACTCGCCCGGTGCGCGTACTCGGTGCGATCGCCGGGGATACCGCGGTGGTCGCGAGCACGGCGAGCACGGCGAGCACGGCGAGCACGGCGAGCACGGCCGGCTTCGTTCGTCCCGCTGATCGAGCACATGCCCGCAACCGCGCCCGGCGCACCCCTCACCAGGAGATAGCTGGCGTAGTGCGCGCATTGTCTGGGTCGGGCAATAAGGTGGGCGGTATGTCTTCCGAGCGCCTCTACTTTCGTCAGCTGTTATCCGGTCGGGACTTCGCCGTGGGTGATCCGATTGCGACGCAGATGCGGAACTTCGCCTATTTGATCGGCGACCGGCAGACCGGAGAGTGTGTGGTGGTGGATCCGGCGTATGCGGCCGGGGATCTGGTCGATATCGCCGAGGGCGACGGACTGCGGCTGACGGGGGTGCTCGCCACCCATCACCATCCGGATCATGTCGGCGGGACCATGCTCGGATTCACCCTGCGCGGGGTCCGGGAACTGCTCGAGAAGACCAGCGTTCCGGTGCACGTCAATGCCAAGGAACTGTCCTGGGTGGCCAATGTCACCGGCATCGCACCGAGTGAACTCACCGGACACGAGCACGGCGACAAGGTCGGCGTCGGCGCCTTCGATATCGAACTGCTGCACACCCCCGGCCACACGCCGGGCAGCCAGTGCTTCCTGTTCGACAATCGCCTCATCGCGGGCGACACACTCTTCGTCGACGGCTGCGGCCGCACCGACTTCCCCGGCGGTGACTCCGACGAAATGTTCCGCAGCCTGCGCTATCTCGCGAACCTGTCCGGCGACCCGGTCGTCTATCCGGGCCACTGGTACTCCGAGGAACCCTCCGCGACCCTGTCCTCGGTCAAGGAGAGCAACTACGTCATGCGGCCGCAGACCCTGGAGGAATGGCGCATGTTCATGCCCAGCTGACCACCCAGGCCACCTACATGCCGCGCATCCACCCGTGGATATCGGCGAAGGTGCCGCGCTGGATACCGGTCAACGTATCGCGCAGCGCCATGGTGACCTCACCGGGTTCGCCACCGCCGATGGAGAATTCGCCGTCGGCGGAGCGAACCCAGCCGACGGGGGTGATCACCGCGGCGGTCCCGCATGCGAAAACCTCGGTGATCTCTCCGGTTTCGGCGCCCTTGCGCCACTCCTCGACCGAAACCTTGCGCTGCTCGACCACGTAACCCGAATCGGCGGCGAGGGTGAGCAGCGAGTCGCGGGTGATACCGGGCAGCAGCGAACCGGACAGTTCGGGGGTGACCAGGCGCGCCTCGGAGCCGGAACCGAAGACGAAGAACAGGTTGTTGGTGCCCATCTCCTCGACGTAGCGCCGCTCGCAGGCGTCGAGCCAGACGACCTGATCGCACCCCTTCTCCGAGGCCTGCGCCTGGGCGAGCAGCGAGGCCGCGTAATTACCGGCGACCTTCGCCTCGCCGGTACCGCCCGGTGCCGCGCGCACGTATTCGGTGGACAGCCAGACCCGCACCGGCTTCACACCGCGCGGGAAGTACGCGCCCGCAGGCGAACCCAGCAGCAGGTACTTGTAGGCGGAGGCGGGCTTCACGCCGAGCCCGGCCTCGGTGGCGAACATGAACGGCCGCAGGTACAGCGACTCCTCACCACCGGCCGCGGGCACCCAGCCGCTGTCGACCTCGAGCAGTTGACGAACGGATTCGATGAATAGTTCCTCCGGCAGTTCCGCCATCGCCATCCGGCGCGCGGACTTGCGGAAGCGCGCGGCATTCGCGTCGATGCGGAAACAGGAGATGCTGCCGTCGTGCTGACGGTAGGCCTTCAGCCCTTCGAAGATGGCCTGACCGTAGTGGAATACCATGGTCGCCGGATCCAGCGGCAACGGACCGTACGGCTCGACGCGGGCATTGCCCCAACCCTCGCCCTCGGTGTAGTCGATGGAAACCATGTGGTCGGTGAAGAAGCGCCCGAAACCAGGTGCCGCCAGAATCTCCTGTACCCGCTGCGCCGGAGTGGGCGCGGGATGCGGAACACGGGTGAACTGTGCGGCGATCGTCATGCGCCCGATCCTATCCGGCGCCGTCGCGCCGCGGTGCGCGTGTTCGACAAGCTCCGATCAGGACGTGCGGACCTGGACAAACGGCGGACGGATGACCTCACAGCGCAGGCGGCGGCCGCGGACGTCGACCTCGACCTGCGCACCCGGTTCGATGCCCGCCTCGGTATCGAACAGAGCCAGGGCGATGCCGATCTGCAGCGTGGGCGAGAACGTGCCAGAGGTCGTTTCGCCGACGGGTACGCCGTCGCGCAATACCGACTGTCCCTGCCGCAGCACGCCCCGGTCGAGTGCCCTGAGTCCCAACAGGATTCGCCGCGGCCCCGCCGATTTCTCCTGTTCCAGTGCGTCCTTGCCCCAGAACTCGGGCTTGTTCCAGCCGACCGCCCACCCGCAGCGTGCCTGCACCGGCGAAATCTCGAGGGACAGTTCATGTCCGTGCAGCGGGTAACCCATTTCGGTGCGCAAGGTATCGCGTGCGCCGAGACCGGCTGGCTGTCCGTCCTGTGCGCGGACCTGCTCGACGAGCGCGCGGAACAACGGCTCGGCATCGGCCCAACGCGGCAGCAGCTCATAACCGTGTTCGCCGGTGTATCCGGTCCGGCAGACCCGCACCCGGCGTCCGTCCCAGTCGGCGTCGGCGTAGGCCATGTACTCCATATCGGTCGGCAGCCCGAGCGCGGTGAGCACCTCCGTCGAACGCGGTCCCTGCACCGCGAACACGCCGTAGTCGCGGTGCTCATCGGTCACCGTGATGCCCTCGGGGGCGACCTTCTGCAACTCGGCGACGACGGCCGCGGTATTGGCGGCATTGGGCACCAGGAAGATCTCGTCATCGCTGACGTAGTAGGCGATCAGATCGTCGATCACGCCACCGTCGGGCGCGCAGCACAGCGTGTACTGCGCCTTGCCCGGCCGGATCCGGCCGAGATCATTGGTGAGCGCCGAATTCACGAACGCCGCCGCACCCGCACCGCGGACCGTCGCCTTGCCGAGATGGCTCACATCGAACAGGCCGACGGTCGTGCGCACCGCCTGATGCTCGCCGACCGTCCCCGCGTACGACACCGGCATCTGCCACCCGCCGAACGGCGCGAACTTCGCCCCGAGCTCGACATGGACGTCATGGATCGGGCCCTGCAGCAGATTCGTCTCGGTCACCCGGCGAGCTTAGCCCGGCGTCGTCCGCCCCTGGGGCTGGTACTCGCCTGCTGGCCAGGCCGAACTCGATCAGCCGCGGAACCACATTGGAATCAGTGTCGGGCCGTCCTCCGGAAGGGTGTGGGTCCGCCCTTCGCGCACAAATCCCATGCGCGTGTAGAGCCGGGCCGATCGTTCCGTACTGGCCTCCAGAAATGCCGGAATGCTCGCCTCGGATGCGGCCCCCAGCCGGTCGGTGAGGACGGCGCCGCCCGCACCCTTTCCGCGATGCTCCGGTACCGTCACGATCACCTGGAGGTAGCGGTGCGGGAATGCGCGCGGATGTTCCCTGGCGAGCAGGCCGGTCACATAGGCCGAGCGGCGTAGCACCGAGACCTCGGGGGCGGCATCGGCGGCCGCCCGGAGTTCGGCGGCCTCGGCCGCGTAACGGTCGACGGAAGTGACGGTCTGCCACAGCGATACGGTTCGGATTCCGTCAGCTGCCTCGGCGATCCAGATCTCGTCCTCGCGCAGCGCCTTGTCGATGAGATCGGGCACCCAGCCCGCGAGGAACCGATCGGCGGAATGGCCGTGCAGTATCCACGCGGCCACCGCCTCATCAATGGCGGCCGCGGCGAATGCGGCGATGAGCGGATCACGATCCACCGCAGTCGCCTGTCGAACGGTCGAACCGGTCCCCATAACGCAATCCTCTCGCCGTGAACGGTGTCCGCATTCGCCAATGTAGATAGGACATGCAGGGGTTGCCAGCTACAACCGAACTCGTGCTGGTCGAAAGTGCTCCCGCACCAACGACATCGGCGGACCTACGGGCCACGCTCAACCACTCCGCCCGGTCCCGAACCGGACTTCACCGTCCTGCTCGATACCGGCCTCCAACTGCTCCTCGACGGGATAGCGGCGCGTCTGCCCAGTAACCTGTGCCCATGACCGCTGTTGCAGATCGCTCGCTCGGACCGGAACTGGACTTGGTCGACATCATCGGCCCTGACACCGACGTTCTGGTGATCGGATTGGTGTCCGGTGACGACGGCCCGACGATCGCCACCCTGGAGGACGACTTCGTCGACAACATCCTCACCGCGGAGGTGCGCGCCGCGCTTCAGGAACAGCTGCGCGCCGTCGGCGCGAAGGGCAAGGCCGAGGAACTGACCCGGATTCCGGCGCCCGCCGGTCTGGGTGCGAAGAGTGTGCTCGCCGTCGGGCTCGGCGCCGCGGACAAGATCGATGCCGAGCAGATCCGTCGCTCGGCCGGTGTGGCCGCACGCTCGCTGACCGGTGTCGGCCGGGCCGTGACCACGCTGTCGGGTCTGGAGGGCGGCATCGGCCCGACCGCCGAGGGGTTCTTCCTCGGCGCGTACACATTCACCGCGTTCAAATCCGAGAGCGCCAATGGCAAACCGGATGAGCAGCCGGTGCGCAAGGTCGAGCTCCTGGTCGGCGATCCGAGCGCGTCCTATCGCAAGGGTTTCGAGCACGACTGGGTGGTCGCAGAATCGATCGCCACCGCACGCGATTTCGTCAATACCCCGCCCAGCCACCTGTACCCGGCCGAATTCGCCGCCCGCGCAAAGACTCTCGGCGAGGCCGCCGGTCTGCAGGTGGAGGTGCTCGACGATCAGGAACTCGCCGACGGCGGCTACGGCGGTGTGCTCGGCGTCGGCAAGGGCTCATCGCGCCCGCCCCGACTGGTCCGCCTGACCTATCGCGGGGGCGATAAGAAGAAGGTCGCCCTGATCGGCAAGGGCATCACCTTCGACACCGGCGGTATCTCCATCAAGCCGGCCGCGAATATGGAGAATATGACCTCGGATATGGCGGGCGCCGCCGCGGTCATCGCGGCTACTGTCGCCGCGGCCAAGCTCGAGCTGCCGGTCACCGTGATCGCAACCGTCCCGATGGCGGAGAACATGCCATCGGCCACCGCCCAGCGCCCCGGCGATGTGCTCACCCAGTACGGCGGCAAGACCGTCGAGGTGCTGAACACCGATGCCGAGGGCCGCCTCATCCTGGCCGACGCGATCGTGCGCGCGAGCGAGGACGAGCCGGACTACCTCATCGACGTCGCCACCCTGACCGGCGCCCAGATGGTCGCGCTCGGCACCCGCACCCCCGGCGTCATGGGCACCGACGACTTCCGCGACCGCGTCGCCCGTATCTCCCGGCTGGCGGGCGAAAACGGCTGGGCCATGCCGCTTCCCACCGAACTGCGGGCCGACCTGAACTCCAAGGTCGCCGATCTGGCCAATGTCGCACCACACCGTTGGGGCGGCATGCTCTCGGCGGCGATCTTCCTCAAGGAGTTCGTCCCGGAAGGCGTGCAGTGGGCGCATCTGGATGTCGCGGGCCCGGCCTACAACACCGGCGGCCCCTTCGGCTACATCGGTAAGGGCGGCACCGGGGTTCCGGTGCGCACGCTGGTCTCGGTGATCGAGGACATCGCGGCCGAGGATCTGTCGGACGCATCGGAGTAACCACCGCAGCTCGACAACGAACGGAACGCCCGTCGCGGATCGCCGCGACGGGCTCCGCGCCGCCGGTCGCCAGTGGCTCGAACTCCACTGCGGGGGAGCCGGTTGCGCCACGGCGGTCTTCGCGCCGAGAACAAATTGAACGAAACGAACAGTCGCTAGAGCTCGCCCAGATCGCGTTCCAGCGCCCGCTGGCGCTCGATCCGCTTGCGGGCGTCGTAATCACGCATCCGTTGTGGATATCCGGTTTTGCGAACGTCGTAGACGGGGATCCGCAAATCACCGGCTAGTCGTTGCGCTCCGCGTTCGCCGACGACCCGGCGCGTCCATTCGCCGTCGGCCGCGACCAACACGACAGTGACATCGGTCACCGTCGTCTTGGGTTCTACGTAGCCTTCGACCCCGGTATGGGTGCTTACCCACTCGGCGAGATAGCGGGCATCCGCACCATTGCCCATTCCCCCACGTAAACCGCTGCCACCCCGGGCCGCGCCGCTCCGGAAACGATCCAGCAAACCCAACGACGCCGACCTCCTTTCACTTGCGATCGGGCGCTCGGCGCCCGTCATTCCATCTTGCCAGCCCACCGCAGTTCGCTGCCCTGTGCTACACGTCTCGCTGGCGAGTGCAAGGATGGATCGCGGTACAAGAACCGCACAGATCTCCGGTGCCACGCACAATGATCGGTGGCTTTCGGGCTTTCGCCGCGACCCGCGGTGGGCGCCCGCAGTGAGATCAACTGTTGTAGAACCCGTCGAGCAGTCAGAGGAGTCAACGGACATGGCCTTCTCCGTCCAGATGCCCGCTCTTGGTGAGAGCGTCACCGAGGGAACGGTGACCAGGTGGCTGAAGCAGGAAGGAGACACGGTCGAGGTCGACGAGCCACTGCTCGAGGTCTCCACCGATAAGGTCGACACCGAGATCCCGTCCCCGACGGCGGGTGTGTTGTCGAAGATCGTCGCGCAGGAAGACGATGTCGTCGAGGTCGGTGGTGAGCTCGGTGTGATCAGCGAAGCCGGTGAGGCGCCCGCGCCCGCCGCCGCTCCCGCACCGGCCGCCGCGCCTGCACCCGCACCGGCCCTCGCGCCCGCCCCGGAACCGGCCGCCGCGTCGGTCGCCGCCGCGGCCCCCGCCCCCGCACCCGCGGCTCCTGCCGCACCCGTCCCCGCCGCCGCGTCCGGCACCCCGGTCAAGATGCCGGAACTCGGCGAGTCGGTCACCGAGGGCACCGTCACCCGCTGGCTCAAGCAGGTCGGTGACCAGGTCGCCGTCGATGAGCCGCTGCTCGAGGTCTCCACCGATAAGGTCGATACCGAGATCCCGTCGCCCGTCGCGGGCACCCTGCTGGAGATCTCCGCGCAGGAAGACGATGTCGTCGCCGTCGGTGGACAGCTCGGCGTGATCGGCAGTGGTGCCCCCGCGGCCGCCGCACCGGCCCCCGCCCCTGCTGCCCCGGCTCCGGCTGCCCCTGCTCCTGCCCCCGCCGCACCTGCTCCGGCACCGGCCCCTGCGGCCGCCGCGCCCGCGCCGGCGCCCGCCGCACCGGCCCCTGCCGCACCCGCCCCTGCGCCCAAGCCCGCACCGGCTCCGGTCGCGACTGCTCCGGCTCAGGAGCCCTCCGGCAACGGCGCGACCCCGTACGTCACTCCGCTGGTGCGCAAGCTGGCCGAGGAGAACAGCGTCAACCTCGCCAGCATCACCGGTTCCGGTGTCGGTGGGCGCATCCGCAAGCAGGATGTGCTCGCCGCCGTGGAGGCCAGGCAGGCTCCTGCCGCCGCACCCACCCCTGCCGCCGCACCGGTCGCCAAGGCCCCCGCGCCCGCCGTCCCGTCGCAGCTCGCGCATCTGCGCGGCACCGTGCAGAAGGCGAGTCGCATCCGGCAGATCACCGCGACCAAGACCAGGGAATCGCTGCAGACCACCGCGCAGCTGACCCAGGTGCACGAGGCGGATGTCACCAAGATCGCGGCCCTGCGCAGCCAGGCCAAGGCCGCGTTCAAGGACCGCGAGGGCGTCAACCTGACGTTCCTGCCGTTCTTCGCCAAGGCGGTCGTCGAGGCGCTCGGCGTGCACCCGAATGTGAACGCCAGCTACGACGAGGCCACCAAGGAGATCACCTACCACGCCTCGGTGCACCTCGGCATTGCCGTCGACACCGAGCAGGGTCTGCTGTCCCCGGTGATCCACAACGCCAGCGACCTGTCGCTGGCCGGACTGGCCCGCGCCATCGCCGATATCGCCAACCGCGCCCGCACCAGCCGCCTCAAGCCGGACGAGTTGGCCGGTGGCACCTTCACCATTACCAATATCGGCAGCCAGGGCGCGCTGTTCGACACCCCGATCCTGCTTCCGCCGCAGGCGGGCATGCTCGGCACGGGTGCGATCGTCAAGCGTCCGGTGGTGGTCACCGATGAGACCGGCAACGAGTCCATCGGTGTGCGGTCGATGTGCTACCTGCCGCTCACCTACGATCACCGCCTCATCGACGGCGCGGACGCCGGTCGCTTCCTGACCACGATCCGGCACCGGCTCGAGGAAGCGGCGTTCGAGGCTGATCTCGGCCTGTAATCGGAAGGTCGTCTGTCCCGTATGAAGGTGGTGATCGCCGGTTCGTCCGGGCTGATCGGAACGGCACTCGTCGCGGCATTGCGCCGCGACGGGCACGATGTCGCCCGATTGGTACGCCGTACCCCCAACGCGCCGGACGAATACCGCTGGGATCCCGCTCGCGCCGATCTGGACGAGCGGGCCCTGCGGGGCGCCGACGCGGTGGTCAACCTCTGCGGGGCGGGCATCGGACGACGGCGCTGGAACGGCAGCTACAAACAGGAGCTGCGCGACAGCCGAATCACCCCGACCGACGTCCTGTCCAACGCGGTCGCCGCCGCGGGCGTGCCGGTGCTGGTGAATGCCAGCGGCGTGCACTTCTACGGCGGCGCGACCGGCAGTCGGGTGGTCGACGAAACCGCCCCGGCGGGAACGGGTTTCCTCGCCACCCTGTGCCGGGATTGGGAGGCCGCCACCAAGCCCGCCGTCGACGCAGGCGTGCGCACGGTATTGCTGCGCAGTGCCGTGGTGCTGTCGCACGGCGGCGGCATGCTCGGCATGCTGCAGCCGCTGTACTCGCTCGGTCTCGGCGGCCGACTGGGTAACGGTCGCCAGTACACGCCGTGGATCTCGATGGCCGACGAGATCGGCGCGATCGTCTTCGCGATCACCAACGACAGCGTTTCCGGGCCGATCAATGCGGTCGGCCCGGCGCCGGTCACCAATGCCGAATTCAATCGCGCGCTCGGCCGCATTCTGCACCGGCCGACGCCGTTTGTGGTGCCCGCGTTCGCATTGCGCACGCTGATCGGTGAATTCGCCGACGAGGCGATTTTGCACGGGCCGCGGGCGATTCCGACTGTGCTGGAGGAAGCGGGTTATCCGTTCCAGCATCAGACCATCGGTGCCGCGCTCGCGGCTATCCTCGGGCACGATGGCGACCGATGAGGCCGGGGGCCGGAACAGGTGCGGCACGGTGTCGACCGCGCAATCACCGGCCACGCTGATCCGATGTGCCCACGATCCAGCGCCCCAATGACCCAGCGCCCCAATGACCCAGCGCCGCAATGACCCAGCGCCGCAATGACCCAGCGCCGCAATGGAGTAGATCGATGACCGAGCTAGAGACCCTGCCTGCCATGGTCATTCGTGACGCGCACGAGGGAGATCTGCCGGAGGTCCTCGACATCCACAACGCGAATATCGCCACCTCCACCGCCATCTGGGACCACGAGCAGGTCGATCTCGACGATCGACTCGCCTGGTTCCGCGATCGCACGGCCGCCGGATTGCCCATCCTGGTCGCCGAAATCGAGGGCGAGGTCGCCGGTTACGCCAGCTACGGGCCGTGGCGGACCCGCTCGGGCTACCGCTTCACCGTGGAGAATTCGGTCTATATCGCCGATCGATTCCAGCGTCGCGGCATCGCGAGCGCCCTGCTCACCGAGTTGATCGCGCGTGCACGCCGGACGGGCACGGTACACGCCATGGTCGCCGCCATCGAATCCAGCAATACCGGTTCGATCGCACTGCACGAGCGCTTCGACTTCCGCACGGTCGGCGAACTGCCGGAAGTGGGCCGCAAATTCGGCCGCTGGATGGATCTGACGCTGATGCAGCTGACACTGCCGGTCGAGGGCGACTGAATCCTGCGGCGATGCTCAGGTTCTCGAAAGTAAACCTGGCTACCCTGTGGCATCCAACACAACCAGGCCGGTTCACTCGGATGTAACTCTGGGCGTACCGTCATCGGTGTGAACGACACGCGCACCACCTGGTCCGCCCGATTCGATACGACCCCGATCGTGGTCGAGGATCTCGGACTCATCGATTACCACAGCGCCTGGGAACTCCAGCGGTCGATCGCCGCGCAGCGGGCCCAGGGTCAGGGATCGGACCATCTGCTCCTGCTGGAGCATCCGTCGGTGTATACGGCTGGCCGCCGCACCGAGGCCGAGGACCTGCCGATCGATGGCAGTCCGGTGGTGCAGGTCGATCGCGGCGGCAAGATCACCTGGCACGGTCCCGGCCAGCTCGTCGGCTATCCGATCGTGCGGCTGGCCGAGCCGGTGGATGTCGTCCAGTATGTGCGCAGGCTCGAAGAGGCCCTGATCACCGTATGCACCGATCTCGGCCTGGACTGCGGTCGTGTCGAAGGACGTTCCGGTGTCTGGCTGCCCGCCACCGAACTCTTCTCCGAACGCAAGGTCGCCCAGATCGGCGTGCGGGTCCAGCAGGGCGTCGCGTTGCACGGCATTTCGCTCAACTGCAATTCCGCCCTCGACGGCTTCCAGGCGATCGTCCCCTGCGGCATCCGCGACGCTGGTGTCACCACCCTGACTCGCGAGCTCGGCCGTGAGGTGACGGTGGCCGAGGTGAAGCCGCTCGTGGCCGATGCGATCGTCCGCGCGCTCAATGGCGAACTCCCGGTGACCGCCCGCGATATCGCCCGCGTCACACCCGCCGGATCGCCCGCCACCTCCGAATGAGCGGGTGGCTGGGCCCCGCGCGGGCTATGGGCGGACTGCGTCGGGCTGCGCTATCGGGCAAGGCGTAAGGTCGATCGAGTGACCTCAGCTTCAGCACCGGCAGGACGCAAACTGCTACGCATCGAGGCGCGCAACGCGGAGACCCCGATCGAGCGCAAGCCTCAATGGATTCGGACCCGAGCGAAGATGGGCCCCGAGTACACCGAACTCAAGGGCCTGGTGAAACGCGAGGGCCTGCACACGGTGTGTGAGGAGGCGGGCTGTCCCAATATCTTCGAATGCTGGGAAGACCGTGAGGCCACCTTCCTCATCGGCGGCGAGCAGTGCACCCGCCGCTGCGACTTCTGCCAGATCGACACCGGCAAACCCGCCGCACTCGATCGCGACGAGCCGCGCAGGGTCGCCGAGAGCGTCCAGGCAATGGGCCTGCGCTACTCCACCATTACCGGTGTCGCGCGCGACGATCTCGAGGACGGCGGCGCCTGGCTCTACGCCGAAACCGTCCGTGCCATAAAGGCTTTGAATCCGAACACCGGCATCGAACTGCTCATCCCCGACTTCAACGCGGTCCCCGAGCAGTTGGCCGAGGTCTTCTCCACGCGCCCGGAGGTGCTCGCGCACAATGTGGAGACGGTGCCCCGCATCTTCAAGCGGATCCGTCCGGCATTCCGCTACGAGCGCTCGCTCGCCGTGCTCACCGCGGCCCGCGAAGACGGCCTGGTCACCAAGTCCAACCTGATCCTCGGCATGGGCGAAACCTCCGAAGAGGTCACCCAGGCAATGCGTGACCTGCACGAGGCGGGCTGCGACATCCTCACCATCACCCAGTACCTGCGTCCCTCCCCCCGCCACCACCCGGTCGACCGCTGGGTCAAGCCGGAGGAGTTCGTCGAGCACTCCCGGATGGCCGAGGAGATCGGCTTCGCGGGTGTGATGGCCGGACCTCTCGTCCGCTCCTCCTACCGCGCGGGCCGCTTATACGCCCAGGCGATGGCCCACCACGGCCGCGAAATCTCCCCCGCCATGGCCCATCTCGCCGCCGAAGGCACCGCCTCCCAGGAGGCCAGCTCCGTACTGGCGCGCTTCGGCAGCTAGCCGCTGGGTAATCAGGCACGGTCCGAAGGAGACGGGCCAGGCCTGATTTGCCGCTTCTGGGGAGACCTAGTCAGTCCTCGATCTCCGACCGCCACTATCCGCGGCGGCGTCGAGCGCTCGAATCAGTCGAGGATATTCATCAGTACGCCGAAAAGCATCAGTCCGATGAACCCGGCGACGATCACTGAAGAGAACCTCATCCAGAGCAGACCAGGCCACCGCGGCGGTTGCGGGGCGATCGCGCCCAGCATCCGGCGTACCGCCGCCGGGCGGTAGTAGACCGGCGTCTGCTGTCCGGGAGCCACTGGAACCACGGTATCCGCGGGCCCCGTATCCGAGGTCCACCAAGGGTGTACGAAGTGCCGGAAGAAGAAGTTGGGTGGGCGCGTGTGGACTTCGAGATGATAGAGGCCCGGCGCTGCGGGCACATACGTCGCACCCCATGAGGTATCCGGTATTTCGTTGCCGTTCACGAAGATTCGCGGTCCGGCCGTCGCGAAGGCGGGCGCGACGGGCCACCATCGGTAGTACTGCGCGTGGACGAGGATCCCCTGCTGGCCCGGCTGTGGACGATAGGCTTCCACCGGATCGTGCGCGGTGCCGTGCTTCAGCAGAAATCCCTGCGGGCCAACGGTATTCGGCGGTGAAGTGACGTACGCGGCGGTGGGTTGAGGCGCGGGCGGCCCATACGAGTGTGGCGGCTGCTCGGGAAAACCATTGCGCGGGAACGGCGGCACAGGTGCGCCACCGTGGACGCCCGGTCCGGCATTGGGCGGCTGCCCGAACGGTGCACTACCGTGCGGAACCGGCTCGTTGCTCATGATGGATACCCCTTCGTCCTGCGGGCCGCTCACTCGAACAGCCCACATTATCGAGATCACGCTTTAGGTGGTCTGCTGCTGCTTATCGCCCAGCAGGGCGTCGATGACGGCGGTAACGGCCGCGCTAAGGGTGTGCACATCCGCCGGACGAACCCGATGCCGATGACGAGTACTACAACCGGAAGTCGTGGCTGATCTGATCATGGCGAATCCCGATGCTGTCTCGGTGGATCCGGATGAGGTCCGCAACCATGCCGCGCAGGTCCTGAAACTCATGGAGAGTCTGACCCTGTCGTTGGAAGCCACTAACTAACTCGGCGCCGCCGACGATGGTTTCGGCTCGATTCCGCGCCCGATGGTCCACATGGTCCTCGACGACAATCACCAGAACACCATCGAGGCCCTCAGCAAGCTGTCCCAGGATGTGGCGGTGCTGCCGGACAAGCTGAAGATCGTCGCCGAGACATTCGAAGATAGCGACGGCAAATTCGGCAAGCAGATGGATCGGCTGCGCGCCGAAATCGCCGAAGCGGAGGGGCAGAAGGGAGCACGCAGATCGGCAACTGGTTCAACGAGAACACCGTCGGCTTCGACGACGAGAAGAAGCCCGACAACAGACTGATCGCGGATCACACCGACTACCGCGACGAGTACTTCCAAGAGACCAACTTCTTGCTCTCCGACGTCGGTCTGAAGCAGGACGAAGAAACCAGGATCCCGGATTCCTGCAGGGCACCATCGCCGCGGACTCCTGGGAGGCGTACGCGAATCTGCGCAATGGCAAGACACTCGAGGCGATTACGTGAGGTGCTGCGGCGACCGCGACCATCGTGGACGCGGCCTACGATCCGTTCGGGTTCGTCGGGGATCAGATCGCCGGGTGGATGCTCACCCATTCCGAGCCCTACCGCAAGATTCTGGATGCGATGGGCGGAAACGACGAGATGGTCACCGGCTATGCGGGAAGTAGGAGGTGTCGGTGACAGCATTCGATCCGAGCCGAGCTGTGGAGAGCATTTCGGCATCGCTCCTGCTTTCTCTTCTGCCAACCTAGGAATCGACGCCAAGTGAGTCGCATCGTTGGTGTCCACATCGCACGCGACCGACCGAAAGCCCACTGCGCAGGAGTGAACCGACAGTCGAGATACAGCGGGCCCGTCCGCTGATCGGCGATCAGATACGCATTCGCACCGAATACGGGACGAGGCGTACCGTGGTCGAGTCGTTTCAGTGGCGGGTGGTACTGACGAGGGGGTTATCATGAGCGGGCTCGAGCACGCCGCGCAGCTGGTGCAATTCTGGCGAGCGATCGAAATGTTCAGTCCACAAAAGGTTCCCGAGCTGACGCGGCGGTCCAACCAGGTTCCCAACCCCGTCGTCGTGGACGTGGCGGCCAACGATCTCGCACCATGGGACCCTGATCATCGGTTGCGGCGGATTCCTCTGGAGCACGGAAAGACTTGGCAGTACACGGTTTACGGTGGCCTCTACAACGTGATGAAGGTTCGCGACGAGCTGATCCGGGTGTTCGGTGCGGACCGTAGCCAGCCTGATGGTCGGCGCGACGACACCACGGCGATGTTCGCGTTTACCGTAAACGCGGATGGCGCACTGGTCGAGAACTCGCCGACCCTGTCGGCGTGTGCGTGGGCGATGAGTCGGCTTCGGTCGCCAGGTCCAAAGGATCGTGGCTGGCTGGACGGATTCGAGGATGACGAACTCGGCTTCATCGCAGGCCTCAACAAGCTGGCGCCGCCCAATGTGGGTAACGCCAGACAAGCAGATCAGCCACAATCCCCATTGTCGCGAGCTGTCGACGCTCTCGGCAGGCAAGCGCGGGCCGCGACTTCGGAGGCGGTCAAGAAGGGAGCGGGCGCCGCCGCGACCGCGGCTGCTACCGCCGCGGGCACCGCCCTCGCGGGTCCCGTGATCGGCGGCATCGCCGGCACCGTCGCGGGCACTTTCGCCGAAAAACTCCTCACTCGTCCGACTCCCAGCAGCGATCGGTCTATCGCGTCAGACGAATCCCCGGCGCCTGCACTGAGTTTGACATCTGCGGATCTGCACAGGTTCGTCGTCCAACTCGGCGAGGCACTCGACATCAGAGAGGCGCTCGGCGCCAAGGGATTACGGATCAGATGCACGCAGATCTCGAAGCGTTACGCCGAGGAGGCGAGCGATCAGGCATTCCTGAACGGCTTTCTAGCAGAGGATCTTGCGCGGGTCGAATCGGCTGTTCGCAAGGGCGACATCGGGACCGCGCTGCGGAACTATCTCACCGATGTACGCGACGTTCCCGTCGAGCGCCGCATCGATGTGCGGAACCGACCGCAATCTGTGGTCGATGGTGTTGCACCACAGCACTTTCCGGTTGGGCGATGGCCAGGTGCCGTGCACAAACCGCTGGTACTGAGCCAGCAGTTCGCGGTGAATCAGCTGATGACCGAACTCGGCGATGGCGCAGGTGTTTTCGCGGTGAACGGCCCGCCTGGCACCGGCAAGACCACGATGCTGCGTGACGTGCTCGCCGCGATCGTTGTCGAGCGCGCGTCCCGGCTCGCCGAATTAGACCGTCCCGCCAGGGCTTTCACCGGAATGATCGAAAGTGTTCAGCTCGTTGGGACCACCTACGCCCCAGATGTCCATGGCCTGCTCCCCGCGCTGACCGGTTTCGAGATCGTCCTCGCCACGGCAAGCAACGACGCGGCCACGAATGTCACCGCGGAGATACCGGGCGTGGCGGCAGTGGCGGGAGTCGAGGACGACGTCCTGGCCGCCGACTATTTCACCGATCTCGCGTCACTGGTGCTCGACCAAGACGCATGGGGGTTGATCGCCGCAGTCCTGGGCAAAATGTCGAATCGAAGAGAATTCGTCGGTAAATTCTGGTTCGGTAATGGCTCACCCGAGCCCCGAGCACAGGACGCCGGGCAGCGATCGGCCGAACGAACACCGCAGTCCGATCCAACGGACAATGCCGAGCCGGCGGCCCAGAGCAATCTCGGGATGAAAGACACGTTGGCGTGGGCAATCGACAACCCCGACACAGTGCCCGATTGGGCATCGGCCGTCACCGCCTTCAAGAACGCGCGCAATGAAGTTCACCGACTAGCGCGGGAGCGACAACACATCGCCGACGCCATCGCTGAACTGACCCGACTGAACACAGTGATCGCAGCCGCCTGGGCGGATATCGAGTCTGCGGAAGCGCTCCACACATACTGGTGCGAGCAATACCGAATGGCGCAGCAGCCATGCAACGATGCCGAGCAGGCATACCGGCAGACGTGCGACGAAGTCGCCGACCACGATCGGCGACAACCGAGCTTCTGGGTGTCGCTGTCGACGTTGTTTCGTGCGGGCAGAAGATGGCATGCCGACAGCATCGCGCTGGTCGAGGCGAGGAAAGCGGCCAAGCGAGAGTTCGATGAGCGTAAGGCAGCCCTGGCGGGTGCCGAAGCAGAGTGCGCCAGCGCCGCGGCGCTCGGGCGGCACAAGGTACAAGAGCACCGCACCGCCGTCGCTGCCGCGAACACGGCCTTCGCCCAGGTCGATCATGCTCGTGAAAGATGGCCGGGCACAGTACCTTACGGCGATATCCTGACCAACGATGAGCGGTTCCAACTCTGCAACGCCTGGGCCGACGAGGAATTCAGCGCCGCGCGTCATCGACTGTTCCTGGAAGCTCTGCGGCTGCACAAAGCCTTCATACTCAACGCAGCCCGCCGAATCCGCGGCAACCTGGCCGCCGCCACCTCCCTGCTCCGAAACAACGTCAGGACCACCCCCAAGCCGGAAACCATTGCGGCAGCGTGGCAAACACTGTTTCTCGTGGTGCCGATGGTCTCCACGACCTTCGCATCCCTCCCCCGATTGCTAGCCGGACTGCAGCGCGAAACCCTCGGCTGGCTCTTCATCGACGAGGCCGGTCAGGCCACTCCACAACAGGCCGCCGGCGGACTATGGCGGGCGCGCCGAGCGGTCATCGTCGGCGACCCCCAACAGTTGGAACCCATTGTCACCCTGCCCTTCTCAGCACAGCAGGCGATCCTGCGACACCACAGGCTGGATGAGGAATGGACCCCCGACTTCACCTCGGTCCAACGAGTCGCGGACCGACTCGCCCGGCACGGCACTACCCTCCCGACCCCGGACGGCGAGGACCAGGTGTGGGTAGGCGCACCCCTACGTGTGCACCGGCGCTGCGACCGCCCGATGTTCGAAGTGTCCAATCGCATCGCCTACGGCGGCGACCTCATGGTCTACGGCACCCCGCAGCGCGGCGAATTTCCCAGCGAGAATACGTGGTTCGACGTTCGCGTGGAGGAAGCGGACGGCAACTGGGTGCCCGCGGAAGGCGAGAAACTCCGCGAGGTGCTGACCACATTGACCACCAGCTACGGTATCGCGTCCACGAATATTCGCGTCATCAGCCCGTTTCGAGAAGTCGTCCGGGGTGCGAAGAAAATCGCGGAGCAGGCAATCGGCCGAGATTTCGCTCGGGGCAACGTCGGAACTGTCCACACGGTGCAAGGGCAGGAGTCCGACGTCGTCATTCTGATACTGGGTACCCCACCGGATAAAGGAGGCGCTCGCAGTTGGGCAGCGGCCAAGCCGAACCTACTCAACGTCGCCGTGTCACGCGCTAAGCGGCGGCTGTATGTGATTGGGAATCGACAACTTTGGCGCGGGGAGCAGTATTTTGACGACCTGGCCGCTCAGCTTCGGCACGTCTCAGCCGAGCCGTAGTCAACGCCAGTCCTGCGGTTCCAGAACGGTTGATGGTAGCTGGGCGATTAATGGTCGAACCGGAATCCGAAGAGCCCTCCACTCTCGGCACCGTCCGTCAATCTTGGTTCGATAATGAAAGGTTCGGGCTTGAACCCGAGCCGTTCCGCCTTCGACAGGTCGTCTTCGTTGATGGTGACGATGTATTGCATTTTTTCTGACTCGGTGAGCTCGACCGCAGCCTGGAGCGCACGGGCAAGTTGACGGTCGTCCACACCGTCGAAAATATGGCTGTCGTGTACCAAGAAGTCTGGGCCGCGACCGCCGCGATGAGCTATTACGGCCATGGTGAGGTCAAAACAGAAGATCGACATCTTGTTGATTCCCTGGCTGGCATCGCTCAATATCCTGGGGGTAATCTTCAGGCTGCTCGGACCCGCTTGGACGGACAGATATGCCGGTCTGTCGTTTCCATAGAGTTTGCTGACCAATTCGTGAAAGAGTCGCGTGGCCTCATCGATCTGTGGTTGACGTTCGTCCAGATCTATGGTCACTGCGCGGGTCAGATCGACGCGGGCGGCGTCTATCTCTCTGCTGCTCGCCTCGACGGTTTGGGCAGCCTCCAGCCGATGCTGGAGTGCCCCGAGTTTCGCTTCCTCTTGGGCCAATGCTTTCTGAAGTGTCGTGAGAGCCTCCAAGGCTCCGCCTTCGCTCAACTCCCCGAGGATGCGGCTCTGTTCCTCGTCGAGGCGGGCGCGCTCGAGTCTCCGGCGCTCGAGACTATTTCGAGTCGCCTCGATCTCGTCTTTCAGATAGGTGCGTCGATTTCTTACGACGGCCGCATGGAAATCCTTGACATCCTCGAACTGCCGCAGAGTCTGTTCCGGGAGGGCGACCCCCAGTTGATCGTAGACCTGTTCCAGATACCGGACCTCGGGATCAATCGTTTCCTCGACCGCACGGTCGAGATGGTCCAAATTTCGCTGATCGATGAAATCTTGGGTGCTGAGCTCCTGAATGTGCCGAGTCAACTCGTCCGCTCGCTGTTTAAGTGATTCATACTGTGGTACGACACGAAATGAATTCAGTTGGCGCCGAAGCTCGGCGATCTTCACGTTCTGTATCGACATTTCGCCGCGAAGATCGGCAGCATTTCCGACGACACTGCCCAATATCGGGTCTTTCACCGCCTTCTTCAGTTGATCGCGCGCAGCTTTCTTCGCGGCCAGTTCCTGATATCGAGCAGCGAGTGTGGAGTCGAGCCCGAGGAGATAAGCGATATTCGGTGATGCCTGAGCTTCCGGCTGCCGAGCAAAGCTGCGCACAGCCTCATTGAACCCGTGGTCGCCCACTTTCCGGATCAGAAATGAGAGCAATGCGCGTCCGGATACGCCTGGATGCTCCTCAGGAAGTCCGAACAGCTTCTGTTCGATGAGCCGCTGCCATTCATCGACCGAAATTACTTCAGCTGCAGATGAGTCCCGACCCGAATCGGACTGCACGATTGTGTGGAGTTGGAAACTGTCGAAGATCGACGGTATTTCGTTTTGCTCCGCGACATGGTTGAACGTAGAAATCCGCAAGAGTCCGGGAGTGAGTGCGACTTGCTTCGGATCACTCGCTCTCCGGCTGACATGAAGATATTCGCTCAGCCCCGGCCAGTCCAAGGCAAGCGTGAAGGTAACTCGACGAAGGTTCTTACGTGCTACCAAATGCTTGCTGTCGTAGCGGGCGCCGAGTACGAAGTGAAGCAGCTCGATCATGCTGGACTTGCCCGAGCCGTTCCGACTGTCCGTGGAACGCGAGGTGCCGGTCTTCTCCGCGACCAGCAGATTCAGCCCGGGTTCGAACCGGACTGTCTTGAACCGCTCGTCGTCAGCCGTCAGCCAGCGCAGCATGGGCGGCCCTCCTGACGAGCAAGTCATCCTTCAGGTCCACGATGCCGACAGCATGGAGCATGTCCAGTGCGAGGACGAACCAACCGAATGAGATCGGGGCGGGATGGTTATTTTCGCTCCGCCAGCTGCGCAGCCGAGACCACGTCTGGCTGACTGTCAGTGGCCGATCCAGTTGGATGGCGATCTGGGCTCCGACGGCGAGGAGTGCGCGATCAGGCGCGATTCCCTTCGTGGGTGTGATCATGCGGCTCCTCCTCGACCGGTGCGTGCCGGTTCCCAACCGGGTGGCGGTACTTCGAAGATGTCACATTCATCGAAAAAGTATGCGAGCACTGCCTTCGCGGCCTCGTCGCGCGCCTGACGGGCCATCTCCTGACCGAGGACGTAGCAACGCATCTGGTGCATGATCTCGTCCGAGTCGTCTCCGTACGCGATGTGCATTTGCTCGTAGTGCGCCCGAAAACCATTCGCCACTTCATCCCGCTCGTGCACGTCGAGTCCGCCGCGATAATACTGTTCGACCAGGTAGGAGTACGGCCGACCGGCCTGCAGGCTATCCCGGTCGTACTGGGACAGTCGGTTGAAGTCGGCTTTGTGGGTGGTGGGCAGCGGGATCGGCTCGACGGTGACCAGACGCCTGCGTGATTCGGCCATGTGCTTGAGCAACGGCTCGATGTCGGCCATTCCGATGCTGTAAGCGACCAAATCTACGGGGATTCTCTCGCCGAGGAGATCTTCCATCTTGTGGCGGTCGAGGTAGCTCGCTTCGATCCACAGCTTACGCGGACCCATTTGCTGAAAACTGATGTGTGGATGGTCGGTTCTCGCATTGGCCAGTACCCCGGAGATGACGGGGTGGATCCCGCCGCGTCGGTCGTTGTGGACGAACACGAACGTTTCGAACTGTTCCGGACGGTGGATAATAGCGCTCTCGAGGTCGCTGCGGAACTTGCCCCGAACCTCCGACACGTCGAAGGACTCCGGGGCATAGCAGGCGTACAGCTGTCGGGTGGACGTGCGGTAGCCATCGCCACCGAGGTCGCCGATATTGCCGTGTGTCCGTATTACCATGTAGTCGTCATGCCGCAGCTCCATCAGATGATGGAAGAGCTTCTCGAACTCGTTGCCGACAGCATCCTCGATCATCGAGAGGAGCTTGCCTTTTGCGTACTGCAGCTGATGCTGCAGCATCGTGTCTCCTCGCACGGAGCTCCCCCCATGGGACTGAACCGTATCCGTAGCTGCGGTTCGTTCTCATCCGACCGTAAGCTGGTGTGTCGCACGATCTTCGGCGAGATTCCCGCCTTTGTCAACGCATCGGACGCCCCCGTCGCTCGGCGAGCGTTCCGCGTAACGGCGAGTCGAACACATAGCGTAACAACACAATTGCGAGAGAAGCATGCCCCGCACCTCATCCGGTGTCCTTATTCAGGGAACTGGTACTCGACCGTTGCGGCTGGTCCGGCAGCTGAGCACGGCGCTCGCAGTCTTACTCGATATCCAGATCCAATTCTGCCCAGGTGATTCACCCTTCACCGGGTCGATCACCGAGACTGCGACACCGGGTCCTGGCCACGCAGTCCGATTCGCTCGGGCACGTACGTAGCAGTCAAGTACTGGCCACCGTTGTTGATCGAGAGAGAGCAGCTCGAACAGGAGCCGGGCGGCGATGGTCTTGCCCGCAGCCGGGAACCCGCATATGGCGGTGACTCCAGTTGGATGTCCTGCAATGCTCGGAGCGCACTGGGCGAAAGGGCAAGGGACCGTGCTGGGTTCACCGATTCCGTCATCGGAGAATCTTCCCGCTCTTTAGGTGAAGATTGCCCCGATTGCGAGGCCGATGAGGAATCCGATGATGCACAACAGGAATCCGGCGAATGCGGCTAGTAGACCGACGCCTACTCGGCGGGTGCTGTCACTGAGTGGAAGGCTGGCGGCGCTGATGGCGATGAGTAGGCCACCAACGATGGGTGGTCCGGTTATGAACCAGATCGCGTCGCGAGGGACCAGTCCCGTGTAGGGCAACGAGATGGAGACCATGCCGATGACGACGGCTATGAACGACTCGGGGCCGAACCAGTCCTGCCGTGCATATTTCGATGGTAGGCCGCTCATATGTTCACCAACCAGACGAGCACGAGGAGCAGACCAGGTATCACTGTGCCGATGGCCGCACCGAGCGTCCGCGGCGTTCCCCGCCAGACAAGTAATCCCACAGCCGCGACCATTACGGACGTAACGACGGCGAACACCAGATGCTTGGACACCTCGAACGTTGGATACGCCGCATCCGCCAGGCCGATCACCAATCCGAACAGCATCACGGCCGTCGCCGAAGCCAGGGGCACTGCCATCGTTGCTGCTTGCCAGAAAACAGAGTTCGATATCAGGCCATGCGCGAAGACGCCATCACGTTGTTTCACTAGCGCACAACCACGACTGACGGAGGATTGCTCGAACTACCCAGCGCCGTCGGCTTATTTCGCTCCCAATTCGGATCGTTGAAGTCGGCTCGGAACGGCTCGAACATTTCTTTCCCCCCTCCTACCTCGTGAAAGAAAGGTAGGTTCCTGAGCGGTCCCCACTGACTCCCGGAGTCTGCCGGATCAATCAGCACCGGCCGGGAGTCTCCTGCGGAGTTGTCCTGGTAGATCTCCATCGAGGGATAGTTAGTTATCTCACCGCCTGCTATCACTCTCGGTGTGCCTGGATTTCCGCTGGTCGGGGATATGACGAGTTCACCGTTGACGGTATGGCCGGTCACGCCGGATCCCGGCGGAGCAAACGGATTCGCCGCATCATATTGGATCAGGACCGAACCGTTTGAAAGCTGCGACGCCTGAACTTCCGGTTCACCGACCTTCACTTCACCCGATGCAGTGACCGATGGATTTTGCCGGGTGATGATGAGGCCGTTCTCGTAATCGACATACGTGGTGACTCGCGCATGTTCAGGATCGAAGTTGGGGTCCTCCGAGCGATTGTCACCCATGTCGTAGTTAAGCTTCATGCCGCCCGCATCCACATTGAACACCTGTGCAGCAGGGATGAAGGCAGCGGTGCGAATCACTCCCTGGCCGGGGACCGGCTCGATGCGCGCGACCTTGATATTCGGCGGCACGCCCTGATATTTCGGATCGTAACTATTCGGATTCAATGCTTCGGCGGTCTTCCAGTCGGTCGGACTGGATGGCGCTCGGCCGAAGATCTGCTGGAACGCCGCCGCCGACGTACGGAGACGATCAGGATTCGAGCGAGAGTCCTGTTTCTTGTCGTCCTCGATCGTCTTGGTCGCCTCGGTCAGCACCGACTCCGGCGCCATAGCGTCGAGTTCTTGATTCGCCTGCGCGATATTCGCGCCCCACTGCGCATCCGAACTTTCCAGAGTCGAGACCAAGCCCGCGAGTCTCGAAAGCTGCATTCCCGCCTCGGAATTCCAATCCTCCACGCCGCTCACGGTCCAGTCGTCCGCGACGGTGACCGGCGATACAACATAGTGCTGGAAGATGGCTCGGATCTCCGCAAGTGGATGCGCCATATCTCGGGCTGCGCCAGCGCTCGCGGTTGCGAGATCGTCGTATGCCGTTGCGATTGCACGCATCTGGGTGCGTTCCCGGTCGGCCTTGTCTTCTGCGGCCTGTCTGGCTTCGCCGCTCCAGGCCAAGTCGTCGTGGATCGTGGCATACATGGTGTCGGAGGCTTTGATGATCGCGTCAGCTATCGCGGTGGCACTGACGGCCACCGCCTGCAGCCCGGACAAATCCCAACTCAGCACCTCACTTGGAGTAGCCATCGTGCTACCGCCCTGCGTGCGGGTCGCCGGAGTTGATATCGCCGATAGCGGCTAGGGTCTGTGTCGAAGTGAGTGAGGGCGGGTCTGGTGGTCCGCCCTCACTCGT
>NZ_JBEXLC010000115.1:0-28565 GCF_040609795.1 Nocardia sp. NPDC004604 | reverse complement strand
ATCTTTAATGTTGTGTTTACCGACGCGGGGTGGAGCAGCTCGGTAGCTCGCTGGGCTCATAACCCAGAGGTCGCAGGTTCAAATCCTGTCCCCGCTACTAGGGAAACGGCCCGGAACACATTGTTCCGGGCCGTTTCTCATTGGTGCTCGGGAACGAATTCAGCAACCTTGGTCAAGCTCACGATTCTGGGCCAGTCGCCGACTCGGGTCGGCATCGCGCAACCGGGTGGACGCCGCGACCGTCCTCTCGAAGGGCCTGCCCTTCTCGCTCAACTCCGGCGAGGAGCACCAGCTCGAACCGCGTTGGTAAACGCGACCTTTCATCAGGCCGCCTCCATCATGTCGTGCGGCCCGGCGGTGACTACTTGGATGCGGGCGGTTTTCTCCAGTGCTACGGGTTTGCTGAGTGGACGTTGTTCGTGACCGGGTGGACTCCGCAACCGGCTGGCGGTCGCTATCCCCGGATCGCAGAGTCCTTGCGTCGACCAGCAGGGTGAGGGGATTCCACTATCTGAACCGGATCGGACGGCGTTGTGCTGGGCTACTCGGCGCCAGCCGGAAGAGTGCACGCACGTTCGGTGCGTAGCCGAGCGCAGTGTGTCGGCTCACGCCTGCGGACCGGTGACCTCGGATTTCTCGCCAGTGGAGAGCTTTGGCAGTCTGCCGATCGTACGATCTCACCGTGGTGAACGGACACACGATCGAGGCCCCGGCCAGGGTAACTGTCGTGAGGCTACCGGACGGTTGACAAGGTCAAGATCGTCTAATTACTGTTCAGTACGATGACTCCTGCTGTTCGAATAACTCTCGTACGGGCGCCTCGATCCTGTGGCATGTCCACGTAGCGCTTCACTCTTCAGCGTCGCTCGCTGATCAATTGCTCTACTGAGCCCGGCGGCACAGCCGGGTCCAGTCTGGGCCTACACCATCTCTTTGGGCCCCAGGCCGTCTGCGGAAGACGCTCCACATCATTCGGGGCTCTTCGCCGAGCCTCGAACGCGTCGAAATCCGTTGTGTCGAAGCAGGAATCGCCTGAGTCGACCTGCTTATCAACTCTTTAGCCAGATCTACGAATTGATGGTGACATGACCTGCTCCGCGGCCCGGATCGATGTCGCGGGAGGCGGCGGCCGTCCGTCGAGCGCTATCGCCCAGGAACCACGGTGGGAGTGCCGAATCGAGAACGGATCCAGCTCCGTCGATGAGAGCGAGGTCGGCGCGCCGTGCACCGAACTCGGACTCGAGGCGTTCGGCGATCTGGAGTTTCGCGACCGGTTGGCCCGGGTAGAAGGACGAAACTTGCTGGCCACGGTCGTCTTCGACATTTTGGCAGCGAGTGAGGTCGCGAAGTTCGTGGGTACCTCGAGGAAGGATGTTCAGAGGTGACCGGATCGGCGTTTGCCGTCGCTATCGTTGGCATGTCCTGCAGAATGCCGGGCGCGGCCGATCTCGACAGTTTCTGGCAGCTGCTCAGGGCGGGGCGCGGCGCGATCGGCACAGCTCCCCCGAGCCGGGGGAGCATCACCGAGCGGGCCGGATTCGTCGACACCGTAGGGGAATTCGACGCGGACTTCTTCGGGGTCTCGCCCAATGAGGCGCGCGCCATCGATCCGCAGCAGCTGCTGGCACTGGAATTGAGCTGGGAGGCGCTCGAGGATGCGGGCCTGGCCGCCACGGCGCGCGATGCCCGGCGGTGTGGTGTGTTCCTCGGTAGCACCGGAAGTGATTTCGCCGAAGTCCTGGCCTCTCGAGGTGGCCCGGGCGTCAGCCGCCACTCGCTGTGGGGTGTCGGACGCGGCATCATCGCCAACCGCGTATCGAACCACTTCGGTTTCAGCGGCCCGAGCATCGTGGTCGACAGCGCCCAGGCATCCTCGCTGGTCGCGGTTCATCTGGCATGTGAGAGCCTGCGCAGCGGCGAGAGCGACGTGGCCCTGGCCGGTGGCCTGAACCTGATCCTGTCGCCGACGAGCAGTGAGCGTATCGAGCAGTTCGGCGCACAGTCGGCGCTCGGCGCCTGCTACACGTTCGACGCGCGGGCCGACGGGTTCGTGCGCGGCGAGGGTGGCGGCATGGTGGTGCTGAAACCACTCGCGCAGGCGGTCGCCGACGGCGACCGGATCCACGCCGTGATCCGCGGCAGTGCGGTCAATACCGGCAATGAACGCCGAGTGCTGACTGCCCCGAGTCGAGATGCGCAGGCGGCGGCGATCCGGGCCGCGCTGACCGCGGCAGGTGTCGAAGCGCCGTCGGTGCAGTACGTCGAATTGCACGGCACCGGAACACCCGCCGGTGATCCGATCGAGGCCGCCGCGCTCGGCGATATCTACGGGGTGGGCCGGGCGCAGGGTGCGCCGCTGGCCGTCGGATCGGTCAAGACGAATATCGGGCATCTGGAAGGTGCTTCCGGTATCGCGGGCCTGATCAAGACCGTGCTCGGGCTGAGTCACCGAGAACTGGTGGCCAGCCTGAACTTCGAGACACCGAATCCGCGAATTCCGCTCGCGGACCTGGGTTTACGGGTGGTGACGGGCACCGAGAGCTGGCCCGTTGCCGACGTGCGCAGGGCAGGTGTGTCCTCGTTCGGTATGGGGGGATCGAATGCCCACGTGATCGTGGAGGAGGCGCCTGCCGTCGTATCCGCCGCGTCCACGGTGGACAGCGCGGTCGGTGCGGTTCCGTGGGTGGTGTCGGCCCGCAGCGAGAGCGGCGTGGGTGCGCAAGCGGCCCGGCTGCGGGAGTGGCTGCTGCGCCATCCAGAGCTGGATGTGGTCGATGTGGCGCACTCGTTGCTGGCCACGCGAGCCCAAATGGAGTGGCGCGGCAACGTCGTCGGGGGGAATCGCGAGGAGCTGCTGGCCGGGTTGGCGGCCCTGGCCGACCCGTCCGCACCCGCCGCGGCGATCGAGCCGACAACCGCCCGGGCCGAGCCGCGGCGGGTCGCGTTCGTCTTCCCGGGGCAGGGCAGCCAGTGGGAGGGTATGGCGCTCGGGCTGTTGGATGCGGGTGGGGCGTTCGCGGAGTCGATTGCGGAATGTGAAGCGGCGCTTGCCCCGTACGTGGACTGGTCGCTGACGGCGGTGCTGCGTCGCGAAGGTGACGCGCCCCCGCTGGATCGCGTGGATGTGGTGCAGCCGGTGCTGTTCGCGGTGATGGTCTCACTGGCCCGGATGTGGCGAGCGGCCGGTGTGCAGCCGGACGTGGTGATCGGCCATTCCCAAGGCGAGATCGCCGCCGCCTACGTTGCCGGTGGACTGTCGCTGTCCGATGCGGCGCGGGTGGTGGCTCTCCGATCGCGGGCGGTCGCCGATGAGCTGGCCGGACAGGGCGGTATGGCCTCGATCGGACTCGGCGCGGATGCGGTCCGGGAACGTCTATCGGCACATGGGGATCGGCTGTCGTTGGCGGCGGTGAACGGACCGGCGCAAAGTGTGATAGCCGGTGATGCGTCGGCGATGGCGGACTTCCTCGCCGACTGCGCCCGCGACGGTATATGGGCCCGGCGGATTCCGGTGGATTACGCGTCGCATTCGAAAGCGGTTGAGCGGCTGCGTGATCGGCTGCTCGAGGAACTGGAGCCGATCCGCCCGCAATCCGGGTCGGTGCCGTTCTTCTCGACGGTATTCGCCGATCGGTTGGATACGGCGGAACTGGACGCCGAATACTGGTATCGGTCATTGCGGGAACCGGTTCGATTCGCCGATGCCGTGACGGCGCTGATCGGTGCCGGTATCAACGGGTTCATCGAGGCGAGTCCGCATCCGGTGCTCACGATGGGCATCGGCGTAACCGCCGAGGCGGCCGGTGCGGTCGAGGGCGTGTCTGTTGTCGGATCGTTGCGGCGCGGTGCGGGTGGCCCGGAACGGTTCATGGCGTCGCTGGGCCAGGCCCATTGCGCCGGTGTGCAGGTGGATCCGCACGCGCTGGTCTCCGGTGGGGCGCGGGTCGACCTGCCGCCGTACGCGTTCCAGCGCCGCAGTTTCTGGGCCGGTGTGTCCGCCGTTTCTCGGGTAACCGATGTCGTTGCGGCAACCGAGGAGCAGATTTCCGAGGGAAATGAGCAGACCGGAACATGGGACGACGGGCCGCTGGCACGCAAACTGCTGGCGGTCCCCGAATATCAGCGCGACACCGTAGTTCTCGATATCGTTCGTGAGCATGCCGCTGCCGTACTAGGCCACGAGTCGGCCCTATCAATTCACCCCGACCTGCCGTTCACCGAGTTCGGGTTCGACTCCGTCAGCGGGGTGGAGCTGCAGAACCGACTGATGCGGGCTACCGGTGTGCCGCTGCCGAAGACGCTCATCTTCGACCATCCGACCGGGAGTGCGGTCGCGGCGCTGCTGCGGGAACGGGTCACTGGGACCGACCGCGGGCAGCGGCGGGTAGCGCGGCGCACGACTTCGGACGAGCCGATCGCGATCGTCGGCATGAGTGCCCGATTCCCGGGCGGTGTTCGGTCCGCCGAGGATCTGTGGGATCTGCTCGCGGCGGGGCGGGACGCCATCGGCGAATTCCCCACCGACCGCGGCTGGGACCTGGACCGGCTGTTCGACCCGGACCCCGACAAGCCGGGAAAGGTTTACACACGCCACGGTGGATTCCTCGGCGGTGCAGGCGATTTCGATCCCGGTTTCTTCGGCATCAGTCCTCGCGAAGCGCTGGCGATGGATCCGCAGCAGCGGCTGCTGCTCGAAACAGCCTGGGAAGCCCTGGAGGACGCGGGTATCGACCCGGTGTCGTTGCGGGGCAGCGACACCGGCGTCTTCGCCGGTGCCTGCTCGTCGGGATACGCCCGGCGAGTGACCGGTGACCTGGAGGGTTTCCGGCTGACCGGCACATCGCACAGCGTCATCTCGGGTCGCGTCGCGTACGCGTTCGGCCTGGAAGGGCCTGCGGTGACGGTGGATACGGCGTGCTCGTCATCGCTGGTGGCGTTGCACCTGGCCTGCCAGGCGCTGCGCCAGGGCGACAGCTCGCTGGTGCTCGCCGGTGGTGTGACCGTCGCCGCCAGCCCGTATCTGTACGTGGACTTCGCGCGCCAGCGCGGCCTGTCGCCGGACGGTCGCTGCAAGGCGTTCTCGGCTGCCGCCGACGGGGTGGCGTGGTCGGAGGGCTCGGGTGTGCTTGTGCTCGAGCGGCTTTCGGATGCACAGCGGCTGGGCCACAACATCTTGGCCGTTGTTCGCGGTAGTGCGGTGAACCAGGACGGCGCGAGCAATGGCCTGACCGCGCCGAACGGTCCGTCGCAGGAGCGGGTCATCGCGCAGGCCCTCGCCAATGCGGGGATCTCGGCGGTCGACGTGGACGCGGTGGAGGCGCACGGAACCGGCACGGCCCTGGGTGATCCGATCGAAGCGCAGGCGCTGATCGCCGCCTACGGACAGGAGCGCGGCGATCGGGAACCGTTGCGGATCGGTTCCTTGAAATCGAATATCGGCCATACGGTTGCCGCCGCCGGTGTGGCCGGGGTGATCAAGATGGTGCAGGCGATGCGGCACGAGCGGCTGCCGCGGTCGCTGCACGCCGAAACGCCGTCACCGCACGTGGATTGGGCCGCGGGCGCGGTGCGCCTACTGACCGAAGCCGAACCGTGGACCGCGGGCGATCGAGTGCGTCGGGCTGGTGTGTCGTCGTTCGGAATCAGCGGCACCAACGCGCATGTGATCCTCGAAGAGGCACCTGCTGCACCGGTAGCGGCTACCGAGGGTGACATCGGCGGCGATGCGCAACGGCACTCGAATATCACCGTGCCGGTCACCCCGGTGCTGGTGTCGGGTAAGGGCGAGGCAGGTCTGCGCGCGCAGGCCGCCCGGCTGCGTGCCTGGCTGTCGGAGCGGCCGGAGATCGACGCCGCGGATGCGGCCTATGCACTGGCGACGTCGCGGGCGCAGCTGGACTCGCGCGGTGTGATCCTCGGTCGTGATCGGGACGAGTTGCTCGAGCGGCTGGCCGATCTCGCCGAATCGGGGACCGGCACCGGTGTCATCGCAGGCGCCATCGGCTCGGGGACGACGGCGTTCTTGTGCACCGGTCAGGGTGCACAGCGGATCGGCATGGGTGCAGGCCTGTACGAGGCGTTCCCGGTATTCGCGGACGCGTTGGATTCGGTGTGCGCCCAGTTCGATCCGGTGCTGGAGTGCTCGCTGAAACAACTCATGTTCAGCGGCGCCGCTCCTGGCGGTACCGATGTCACGGTGCTGGATCGGACGGAGTTCACCCAGCCTGCGTTGTTCGCCTTCGAGGTGGCGCTGTATCGCCTGCTCGAGTCGTTCGGCGTCACCCCGGACGTGTTGATCGGCCACTCGATCGGAGAAGTCGCGGCCGCATACCTCGCGGGCCTGTGGTCGCTCGAGGATGCCTGCCGGTTGGTGGCGGCGCGCGGCCGTCTCATGGGTGCGTTGCCCGAGGGCGGCGCAATGCTGGCCATCGGAGCATCCGAAACCGAGGTGAACGATGTCGTCGCCGGGTATCCCGGCCGCGTGTCGGTCGCCGCGGTGAACGCGCCTGCGGCCCTGGTGATCTCGGGTGACGAGGACGCGGTTGCCGAGATCGACGCCCTATTCGCCGAGCGCGGCCGCAAGACGTCGCGACTGCGGGTCAGCCACGCCTTCCACTCGCATCGGATGGAGCCGATGCTGGCCGAATTCGAGTCTGTCGCAAAGGACTTGACGTACAACCGGCTGCGCCTTCCGGTGCTATCGAATGTGTCCGGTCAGCTCGCCGGGGACGAGGTACTGGAACCTGCCTACTGGGTCCGGCAAGTGCGTGCCGCGGTGCGCTTCGCGCCGGGTATCGAGACGCTGATCGCCTCGGGTGTGCGCCGATTCCTGGAAGTGGGGCCCGACGCGGTACTGGCGGCGCTGACTCGGCAGACCCTTCCGGAGGGCGGGGAGTCCGCGTCGGTGGTGGCCGCGGCCGCGCGCCGGGATCACGATGAGCCCCAACAGTTCCTGACGATGCTGGCACATGCTCACACGTCCGGTGCGAGTGTGGATTGGACGGCGCTGTTGCGTCGCCCGGCACGACGACGAGTTCCCCTGCCCACGTACGCCTTCCGGCACCAGCGATTCTGGTTGCCGCCGCGTCCCGAAGCCACGGGCGACGCCCTCGGCCACCCGCTGCTCACCGGTGTGGTGCCGGTGGCCGGTAAGGACGAGTTCGTTTTCACCGGCCGGTTCTCGCTGCCGACCGACCCCTGGGTCGCCGACCACATGACCTACGGCACCGTGGTGCTGCCGAGCGCGACCCTCGTCGAGTTCCTGCTCGTCGCGGGCAGCAGAATCGATTGCGGCGTCGTCGAAGAGCTGACCCTGGAGGCTCCGATACTTCCGTCGGAAGACGACGAGGTCGAACTCCAGGTGTCGGTGCAGGAGGCGGATGGGAACGGGCGACGGCCGTTCCGCTTCTACTTCCGCAAGGTGGGTCGCCGAGCGGGCGAATGGGTGCGCAATGCCAGCGGAGTGCTGGCCCCCTCATGGGACGGCAACGATGCTCTGCTGGAACGGCTGCGGGACGAGGCCTGGCCACCGGTCGATGCCGAAACTCTCGACCCCGCATGGATTCCCGAGCGAATCGCCACGGGCTCTGGACTCGAATACGGTCCGGCGTTCATCGGCGTCGACGCCGCATGGCAGCGGGGCGAGACCGTCTTCTCCGAGATCACCCTGGACACCGCGGCCGCGCCCCAACCGGAGCGGTTCGATCTGCATCCCGCTCTGCTCGACCTGGTGATGCACGCCGGGCTGGCCGGGCTCGTCTGGCGCGATCAGGACGGCGATCCGAACACCGGCCGGTTGCTGTTCCGCTGGGGCGGGGCGCGACTGCACCAGCCGCTGGTCAAGGCGACGACGCTGCGGGTCATCGCCGTGGCGAGTGGCCCGGAGACGATCTCCGTTGCGACCGTCGATGATTCGGGACTGCCTGTCGTCTCCGTCGACGCGGTCGTGATGCGGCCCTATGACGTGAAACAGATGCGCGGCGCACTGGCCGGGGATGACACCGGCCTCTACGAGGTCCAGTGGACACCGGCGCCGGCCGCGACACCGAGTCTGTCCGCGGACCGGATGGCCGTCCTCGGTTCGGCGCCGGTCGCCGGAATCGACACCTGCTCGCCGAGTCCATCGGAACTCGCTGCGGCACAAGCGATTCCTGATGTCGTGGTCTGGTGTCCGGAGGTTCTCGCCGCGGCCGACGATCCGGCGGCCGTTCGCCGCCACCTGGAAACGGTCTTGGCGACAGTGCAGTCCTGGCTGGCCGAAGATCGTCTGGCCGACGCTCGGCTGGTCGTGGTGACCACCAACGGTGCCGCGCTGCCGGGCGAGGCACCGGATCTCGCCGCGGCAGCCGTCTGGGGCCTGTTGCGCAGCGCCCAATCCGAATATCCGGGCCGGTTCGTTCTCATCGACGCCGATCCGTCGGCCGCTGCGCCCCTGGGGGGTTCGATGCCGATCGGCGCGGTGATCGCGGCAGGCGAACCACAGGTAGCGGTGCGCTCCGGAGCATTGCTCGTGCCCAGACTCGCGAAAGCACGAGCCGAGCGCGATGCCGAGCCGGGGCTGGCCCAGCCGTCGCCCGACCTCCACCCCTCATCGAGTCGCGACGCGATGCTGGCTCACTCGTCGCCCGACCGCCACCCCTCATCGAGTCGCGACGCGATGCTGGCTCACTCGTCGCCCGACCAACACCCCCCAACGAGTCGCCACGCGACGCTGTCATTTGGCGATGGCACCGTACTGATAACCGGCGGCACCGGTGGTCTCGGCGCGCTTGTGGCCCGACGTCTGGTCACCGCACACGGAGTCCGCCGTCTGCTGCTGGTGTCCAGGCGTGGCGAAAATGCGAACGGCGCAACGGAACTGGTGTCCGAGCTGTCGGAAGCCGGCGCTACTGTCAGGGTGGCGGCCTGCGATGTAGCGGATCGAGAAGCCCTCCGTTCGCTGCTGGATTCGATCGAGGCCGATCATCCGCTGACCGGCGTGGTCCATGCGGCGGGTGTCCTCGACGATGGCACCCTCGCGGGCCTGACCGCCGAGCAACTGCGGCGCGTGTTCGACTCGAAGGCTGCGGCCGCATGGCATCTGCACGAGCTCACTCGCGACCGTGACCTATCGGCCTTCGTACTGTTCTCATCCGTCGCCGCAACGATCGGATCGGCGGGACAGGGCAACTACGCGGCAGCCAACGCATTTCTCGACGCGCTGGCGCACCGTCGCCGTGCCGAAGGGCTGCCAGCGATATCGCTGGCCTGGGGGCCCTGGAATTCCGCCGCCGGTATGGCCGGTGGCTTGGACCGCAGTGCCGTCGCCCGCTGGGAAAGGCTCGGTCTGTACCCGCTCGGGAACGACGAAGGTCTCCGGCTGTTCGATACGGCCACCAACCGCGCTGCCGCACACCTGGCAGCGATCGGCTTCGACCCGGCGCAGCTGCGGCGCGAAGCGCGCGACGGTGCGGTGCCCGCGGTGCTCCGCGGCTTCCTGCCGCGCACCCCAGCCCCGTCCGCGACCGCGTCGAGTTCGCTGGGCACCCGACTGAGCCGGGTACCGGAGGCCGAACGATCCGCGGTGGTGCTCGAGCTGGTCCGGGAGCATGCGGCAGCTGTGCTCGGGCACGGCTCCGCCGAAGAAATCAGCCCCGACGCCCGATTCGACGCACTGGGATTCGACTCGCTCGGCGGCGTCGAATTCCGCAACCGCCTGTCCAAGGCCACCGGTGTCCAGCTGCCGTCCACCCTGGTCTTCGACCACCCCACCGCTGCGGCGGTTGCCACCCTCTTGCACGCCAAGATCGAGGGAACGGAGTCCGGTTCCAGGACGACACGGGTGTCGCGCCGGGTACGCGTGGACGAGCCCATCGCGATCGTCGGCATGAGCTGCCGGTTCCCCGGCGGCGTCCGAACCCCGGAGCAGTTGTGGGATCTGGTGCGGTCGGGTACCGATGCCACCACGGAATTCCCGAACGATCGCGGCTGGGATCTCGAGCAGCTGATCGACCAGGATCCGGACAAACCCGGCACGGTCTACAGCCGCGGCGGCGGCTTCCTGGACGATGCCGGTGATTTCGACGCCGGATTCTTCGGAATCAGCCCGCGCGAGGCCCTGGCGATGGATCCGCAGCAGCGGTTGCTGCTGGAAGCCTCATGGGAGGCATTGGAGCAGTCCGGAATCGACCCGGTCACGTTGCGCGGCAGCGATACCGGCGTGTTCGCGGGCGCGTGCGCCTCCGGATATGTCGACCGCGTCACCGGTGACCTCGAGGGGTTCCGGCTGACCGGCACCACCCACAGTGTCGTCTCCGGCCGCGTCGCCTACGTGTTCGGCCTCGAGGGACCAGCGGTCACGATCGATACCGCATGCTCGTCCTCACTGGTGGCATTGCATCTGGCGTGTCAGGCCCTGCGTCAGGGCGAAACGTCGCTGGCGTTGGCCGGCGGCGTCACCGTGGCCGCAACCCCTTATCTCTCCGTGGATTTCGCGCGGCAACGTGGCCTGTCGCCGGATGGACGCTGCAAGGCGTTCTCCGCCGCCGCCGACGGTGTGGCCTTCGCCGAAGGCGTGGGCGTACTGGTGTTGGAGCGGCTGTCGGACGCGCAGCGGCTGGGCCACGACATCCTGGCCGTCGTTCGGGGCAGCGCAGTGAACCAGGACGGCGCGAGCAATGGCCTGACAGCGCCGAACGGTCCGTCGCAGGAGCGAGTGATCGCGCAGGCCCTCGCGAATGCCGGGCTCACCCCCGCCGACGTGGATGCGGTGGAAGCGCACGGGACCGGTACTCCGCTGGGGGATCCCATCGAAGCCAACGCGTTGATCGCCGCATACGGGCAGGAGCGCGGGGATCGGGAGCCGCTGCGCATCGGATCGATCAAATCGAATATCGGCCATACCGTCGCGGCGGCCGGTGTCGGTGGCGTGATCAAGATGGTGCAGTCGCTGCGACACGAAACCCTGCCCCCGAGCTTGCACGCGGAAACGCCGTCCCCGCACGTGGATTGGTCGGCCGGCGCGGTGCGCCTGCTGACCCGGCCGGAACCATGGCGCGCAGGGGGGACGATTCGCCGAGCCGGTGTGTCCTCGTTCGGAATCAGCGGCACCAACGCGCACGTGATCATCGAGGAGGCTCCGGTTCGGGTGGCATCGATGCCCGAGCACGGTTCGGCCCTGCCGAACGTCGATGTCGCTGTGGCGTGGACGATATCGGCCACCTCGGCGGAGGGCCTGCGGGCGCAGGCCGAGCGGTTGCGGGCGTGGTCGGCCGATCGCCCGGAGGTCGACATCTGGTCGGTGGCGCGGTCATTGGTGGACTCGCGGGCATTGCTGGATCGTCGGGGGGCCGTCGTCGGTCGGGATCGGGACGAACTGCTGGCGGGTCTGGCCGATTTGGCGGTGGGTTCGCCGGGCACGATCGAGGGGACGGCGGGTTCGGGGAAGACGGCGTTTCTGTTCACCGGGCAGGGTGCGCAGCGGGTGGGGATGGGTGCGGGGCTGTACGAGGCGTTTCCGGTATTCGCGGCGGCGTTCGACGAGGTGTGTGCCCAGGTCGATCCGTTGTTGGGTCGGGCCAACCCGTTGCCCGACCACCACCCCTCGCCGAGCTCCGCGCTGTCGTTGAAGGAGCTGATGTTCGCCGACGCCGAGGGGGTGTTGGATCGGACCGAATTCACCCAGCCGGCATTGTTCGCGTTCGAGGTGGCGTTGTTCCGGTTGTTCGAATCATTCGGTGTGACACCGGATCTGCTGATCGGGCATTCGATCGGCGAGTTGGCGGCGGCGTATGTGGCGGGGGTGTGGTCGCTCGAGGATGCGTGTGCGCTGGTTGTGGCGCGGGGTCGGTTGATGGGTGCCCTGCCGGAGGGCGGGGCAATGCTCGCGGTCGCGGTGTCAGAGGCCGAGGCGTTGGAGGTGCTGGCCGAGTTCGGCGGGCGGGTGTCGTTGGCGGCGGTGAACAGTCCGTCGTCGGTGGTGTTGTCCGGGGAGCTGTCCGCGATAGCCGAGATCGGTGATCGGCTTGTCGGGAAGGGAGTGCAGACCTCCCGGCTGCGGGTCAGTCACGCATTCCACTCGGTGTTGATGGAGCCGATGCTCGACGAGTTCCGGTCTGTCGCCGAAGGATTGACGTATCGGGAGCCGTCGCTGCCGATCGTGTCGAACGTTTCGGCGGTCGTGGTCGCTGCCGAGCTGACCGATCCCGAGTACTGGGTCGAGCAGGTGCGCGGGTGCGTCCGGTTCGCACCGGGGATCGACGCCCTGGTCGAGGCGGGTGTGCGGCGGTTCGTGGAGATCGGACCGGATGCGGTGCTGGCCGCGATGACTCGGCAATGTCTGGTCGAGACTCCGGCCGTCGAGGCCAAATCGACGGTGGTCGCGGCCGCCCGGCGCTCGATCGACGAGCCGACTCAGTTCGTGTCCGCGCTGGCACAAGCCGCTGTTGTCGGTGTAAGGGTGGACTGGACGCCGCTGTATGCGGGCCGCCCCACGGATCGGGTGACGTTGCCCACCTATGCGTTCCAGCATCGACGCTACTGGGCGCAGCCGGTCGATGCGCCGGAGTTGTGGCAGTCGGGCTTGGACGATGCGGGGCATCCGCTGTTGGGCGCGATGGTGCGGTTGCCGGATTCCCCGGATGTGGTGTTCACCGGGAGGCTGTCGCGAGCCGGTCATCCTTGGCTGGCCGATCATGCCGTTGCCGGGGTGACGTTGCTGCCCGGCGCCGCCCTCGTGGAGCTGGCCCTGCACGTGGGAACGGCGGTGGAATGCCCGCGACTGGCGGAGCTGGTCATCGAGGCACCCCTGCCGATACCGGCTGCCGGGGCCGTCGAGCTGCGGGTGGTAGCGGGTGGACCGGGGGAAACCGGCGCACGGACGGTGTCGGTGTACTCGCGGTCGAACAGTGGTGATCCGGACTCGCGCAGCGACGATTCGGACCAGTGGGTGCGCCATGCGGTCGCGACGGTCACCGCGGGGGCGGACACGCCCCCGGTCGACTCCGGTCCGGTGAGCTGGCCGCCCGCGGATGCGACGGCGATAGCGATCGATCACGCCTACGCGGATCTGGCCGAGCGGGGCTATGAATACGGACCGGCGTTCCGCGGACTGACTGCCCTGTGGGGGCGCGACGGTGCGGTGTTCGCGGAGGTCGTATTGCCGGAGCCCGCACGATCGGACGGCGCGAAATACGGTGTGCATCCGGCATTGTTGGATGCCGCGCTACACGCGATCCTGCTCGGTGGGCTGGCTCCCGAAACCCGGGCCGGTGCGATCGCCGTCCCGTTCTCCTGGGAGAACATCGCCCTGCATGCGACGGGCGCGACCACCGTGCGGGTCTGTGCCGCCGTGACCGGCTCCGGGCCAAGAGATGAGCAACGCGAAGCGTTTCGATCGGGGGTGGCGGTCGGGCGACGGGCGGGCGAGCGGATAGCCGTAACCCTCGCCGACCCGGCAGGCGTGGCTGTGGCCGAAGTGGGGGCACTGACGCTGCGGATGTTGTCGGCCGATGCGCTCGGCTCGGTGCACCGTCGTACCGAAGGCGTTGGCTACGAGGTGAATTGGGTCGCGCTACCCGAGCCCGCCGGTGAGCTCACTACGGCCGACGCCTGGAGCCTTGCCGAGGACGGTGACGGTGAAACCGTGACGATCGCGGGACGGGACACGACGGTGTTGCGGCTCGATGCCACGACCGTCGACGGCGATCTCCCTGCGGCGGTACGGGATCGGGTCACCGAACTCGCGGCGCAGGTGCGGCGGCTGCTGACACAGGACCGGCGCATCATCGCGGTGACCCGGCAGGCGGTCGCCGTACATCCACACGAGCGGGTGGACCTGCCAACGGCAGCGGCGTGGGGTCTGCTGCGTACGGCACAGAGTGAGAACCCGGACCGAATTCTCCTCGTCGATATAGAGGACCGGGCGGACTATCGGACCGCTGTGGCTCTGGCGTCGGCTACCGGCGACGAACCCCAGCTGGCCGTGCGGCGCGGAAAGGCGTATGCGCCGCGCCTGCACCGCGGTGGTTCGAACCCGCTCGAAGTCGCGTCGCGCGACACCTCGGTCGGTGCGGTAGGCGATCGCGCGGCGTCACCACATAGGGCTCCGCACGGGTCGCATCGGACACCGGCATGGGCGCTGACGCTGCTCGACAAAGGCACGCTGACCGAAGACAACTTCGGTGTAAGCGACCAGCCGAATGCGTTGGAACCGCTTGCACCAGGGCAGGTCCGGGTGAGTATGCGGTCGGTCGGCCTCAACTTCCGAGATGTGCTGATCGCGCTCGGTACCTACCCCGACAAGGCTGCGCGAATCGGCGGTGAGGGAGCCGGGGTGGTCTTGGAGGTCGCACCGGATGTGACCGAATTCGCGCCCGGCGATCGAGTTTTCGGGTTGATCCCGGGTGTCGGATCGGTGGCGGTGGCGGATCGTCGACTGCTTGCGCCGATTCCGCGTGGCTGGTCGTTCACCCAGGCCGCGGCGGTTCCGATCGTGTACGCGACCGCCTACTACAGCCTCGTCGACCTGGCCGATGCGCGACCCGGTGAGACGCTGTTGCTGCATGCGGCGACCGGTGGTGTCGGCCTGGCGGCCGTGCAACTCGCGCGACACCTGGGCCTGCGATTGTTGGTCACCGCCAGTGCGCCCAAGTGGAATGTGTTGCGCGATTTGGGGTTCGACGACTCCGATATCGGTAACTCGCGCACATTGGATTTCGAGCAGAAGTTCCTCGACGCCACCGACGGTCGCGGTGTGGACGTCGTATTGGATTCGCTGGCAGGTGAATTCGTGGATGCGTCGTTGCGCCTGCTGCCCCGCGGTGGCCGGTTCGTCGAAATGGGCATGATCGACCGGCGTGATCCGGTCGAGGTGGCCGCCCAGCATCCGGGGGTGGACTACCACAGCTTCATGCTGATGGAGGTGGGTCCGGATCGGCTGCACGAGATTCTGACCGCTCTGGTCGAGCTCTTCGAGGCCGGGAATTTGTCGCCGTACCCGTCCATCGCGTGGGACCTGCGGCAGACGTCGGACGCCTACCGGTACCTGAGCCAGGCCCGGCATATCGGCAAGAACGTGCTCACCGTGCCGGTGCCGTTGCGGCCCGAGGGCACTGTGCTCATCACCGGCGGCACCGGAGGATTGGGCGCGGTGGCCGCGCGACACCTGATCGCAGTGCACGGTGTGCGCAGACTGGTGTTGGCAGGTAGGCGTGGTCCGGAAGCGCCCGGCGCGGCCGAACTCGCCGCCGAGCTGACCGCGCTCGGTGCGCACGTGGATGTGGTCGCGTGTGACGCGGCCGATCGAGCCGCACTGGACGCGGTGTTGGCGGCAATACCGTCGCAGCATCCGTTGACCGGTGTCGTACATGCGGCGGGTGTGCTGGCCGACGGTCTGCTCGCCACCATGACGTCGGAGCAGATCGCGACGGTGTTGCGGCCCAAGGTGGATGCGGCCTGGAATCTGCACGAGGCGACCAAGGACTTGGATCTGTCGGCGTTCGTGCTGTACTCCTCGATCGCGGGCGTGATCGGCAATCCGGGCCAGGCCAACTATGCGGCCGCCAATGTCTTCCTCGACGCGTTGGCGCAACACCGGCACGTCATCGGTCTGCCCGCGACATCGGTGGTATGGGGGCCATGGGAGCAGAGCGGCGGTATGACCAGCGCGCTCGGCGAGGCCGACCTCGCCCGTCTGCGGCGCGAAGGTCTCCTGCCGTTGGGCGACGAGGACGGCATGGAGCTGTTCGACGCCGCGCTGGCGGGCGGCCGGTCGGCGTTCGTGGCGGTCCGGATCGACCGAACCGCTCTCGGCGAGGCAGCTCCTGATGAGGTGCGCGCGGTTATGCGTGGCCTGTCGCAGGCATCGCGCCGCCCGGTGGTCGCTACGACGAGTGAGTCGCCGACAGCGTCGAATGGGCGCTCCGCACCTCTGGTTGCGCAACTGCTCGACCGCCCGACAGTCGAACAGGAACGTGTCATCCTCGACGTGATCCGTAACCAGGCCGCGTTCGTGCTGGGACACACCAGCGCGGACTCGCTCCTTCCGGACAAGCCGTTCAGCGATATCGGGTTCGACTCGCTCGGCGTGATGGAATTCCGCAACCGGCTGAAATCGGCTGTGGGCGTGCAGTTGTCCGCGACCACGATGTTCGACTATCCCACCCCGGAGGCGCTGGCCGGTTATATCCGGCAGGAGATCGTTCCGGTCGACGACCCCGCGGAACGTATTGCGGCCGAGGTCGAGTCGCTGGCGCGCAGTTGCGCCACGGCCGAACTGTCGGCTACGGACCGGTCGGATATCGCAAGCAGGTTGACCGCACTTCTGCGTGAGCTCGAAGGCAAGGACGCCGGCGAAATCGATCTGGGCGGCGGCGCCGACAGTCTCGAAGCCGCGGACGACCGCGAGCTGTTCGATTTCATCGACCAACTCAGTTGACGCAAGTTCCTCGACCACCTCAGCTGAGCAAACACGATCTGGAGTTCCACCGATGGCCGACAACGACGAGCTGCGCCGGTATCTGAAGAAGACCGCGAAGGAGCTCTACGAGACCAAACAGCAACTGCGCGTGCTCACCGAACGGTCGCGGGAACCGATCGCGATCGTCGGTATGGCTTGCCGGTATCCCGGTGGTGTGCGCTCCGCCGCGGATCTGTGGCGCATGGCCTCGGACGGTGTGGATGCCATCGGGGACTACCCGACCGATCGAGGGTGGGACCTGGAACGGCTGTTCAACCCGGATCCCGATGTGCCGGGCGGCATTTACACCCGTGACGGTGGGTTCCTCGACTCCATCGGCGAGTTCGACGCGGCCTTCTTCGGAATCGGCCCGCGTGAGGCCGCGGCGATGGATCCGCAGCAGCGCCTGATGTTGGAGGCGTCCTGGGAGGCGTTGGAGGATGCGGGTATCGACCCGGTGTCGTTGCGCGGCAGCGACACCGGCGTCTTCGCCGGCGTCGTCCATCAGAATTACGGTCCCCGCATCGGCTCGCCGAATATCACCGCCGAGACCGAAGGCCATGCCTACCTGGGTGTTTCGAACGCGGTGCTGTCCGGTCGGATCGCGTACACATTCGGTTTCAAAGGCCCGGCCATATCGGTCGATACCGCTTGCTCGTCGTCGCTGGTGGCGTTGCATCTGGCGTGCCAGGCGCTGCGGCAGGGCGATACCTCGCTGGCGGTGGCGGGTGGGGTGACCGTGATGTCGGATCCGTCTTTGCTGATCGCATTTGCGCGTCAGCGTGCCTTATCGCCCGATGCGCGCTGTAAGGCCTTCGCGGAGGCTGCCGACGGGACCGGTTTCTCCGAGGGGCTCGGCGTATTGGTGTTGGAGCGGTTGTCGGACGCACAGCGGCTCGGTCACACCGTGCTGGCGGTGGTGCGTGGCAGTGCGGTCAATCAGGATGGTGCGAGCAACGGCTTGACCGCGCCGAATGGTCTGTCGCAGGAACGAGTGATCGCGGCCGCATTGGCGAACGCCGGCCTGGCCCCGTCGGATATCGACGCGGTCGAGGCGCACGGTACCGGCACCATGCTCGGGGATCCGATCGAGGCGCGGGCATTGATCAGCGCGTATGGCGCGCGGCGCGAGGCCGCGCCGTTGCGTCTGGGGTCGTTGAAGTCGAATGTCGGTCACACCTCGGCTGCCGCGGGGGTCGGCGGCGTGATCAAGATGGTTCAGGCCATGCGGTACGGCGTGTTGCCGAAGACGTTGCACGTGGATGCGCCGACTCCGCATGTGGATTGGTCCGCGGGTACGGTGCGGCTCCTGCAGGACAGCGAGCCGTGGCCGGCGGGGGATCGGATCCGGCGAGCCGGGGTGTCGTCGTTCGGAGTCAGTGGTACCAACGCCCACCTCATACTCGAGGAAGCGCCCGCCCATCCGGCCACCGCTCCGTCCGCAGACGAGGGCGAACCGGCACCGGCCGCGAAACCCATTGTGGCCGATGTTGTTCCGTTGCTGATATCGGCCAAGTCCGACGAGGCCCTGCGTGCCCAGGCGGATCGACTGCGGCAGTGGTTGATCGACGATCCCGACGTCGATGTGCGGGATGTGGCGTATTCCCTGGCAACGTCGCGGGCACAGTTGGACCGGCGTGGCGCGGTCGTGGGGCGTGACCGGGACGAACTGCTGGCCGGACTGGCGGATATGGTCGCCGGTTCGCACGGCACGATCGAGGGGAAAGCTGGTTCCGATAGGACGGCGTTGCTGTTCACCGGGCAAGGCGCGCAGCGGGTTGGTATGGGAGCGGGCCTATATCGGGCGTTCCCGGTGTTCGCGGCGGCGTTGGACGAGGTGTGCGCGGAGTTCGATCCGTTGTTGGGTCGGCCGCTGAAGGACCTGATGTTCGCCGATGCCGAGGGTGTGCTGGATCGGACCGAATTCACCCAACCGGCATTGTTCGCGTTCGAGGTGGCATTGTTCCGGCTGATCGAATCATTCGGTGTCACACCGGATCTGCTGATCGGGCATTCGATCGGCGAGCTGGCGGCGGCGCATGTGGCCGGGGTGTGGTCACTCTCGGACGCCTGCTCGCTGGTGGCGGCTCGGGGCCGGTTGATGGGTGCCTTGCCGGCGGGCGGTGCAATGCTCGCGGTGGCGATCGGTGAAGGACCAGCTGTCGATATCGTCGCCGATTTCGCCGACCGGGTGTCGATCGCGGCGGTGAACGGTCCGTCGTCGACGGTGCTGTCCGGGGACGACGAGGCGATCGATGAGGTCGAGCGGCGGTTGTCCGCCGAGGGTGTGCAGACGAATCGGTTGCGGGTCAGTCATGCGTTTCATTCGGCGCGGATGGATCCGATGCTGGCCGAGTTTCGTGCGGTGGCCGAAAGTGTGGGGTATCGGTCGCCGCGTGTGCCGATCGTGTCGAACGTGTCCGGTGAACTTGCCGGGAATGCGGTGACCGACCCGGAGTATTGGGTGCGGCAGCTGCGGGGTTGTGTCCGGTTCGCATCGGGTGTGGACACTCTGGTCGCGGCGGGTGTGCGACGGTTTGTCGAGGTCGGACCCGATGCGGTGCTGGCGGCAATGACGCGTGGCTGTCTGGCCGAGAACCCGGAGGTCGAGTCGGTGTCGTCGGTGACGGCGGCTTCGCGGCGGTCGGTCGATGAGGCGGAGCAGTTCGCTACTTCGCTGGCGCAGGTTCATGTCGCGGGTGCGCGGGTGGATTGGCGTTCGTGGTTCGCGGGTCGTGCGGCACGTCGGATTCCGTTGCCTACCTATGCCTTCCAACACCGCCGGTTCTGGTTGTCCGGTGCCGTCGACGCATCGCCGTCGTCGACGGATCATCCGATCCTGACCGGTGTGGTCGGGTTGGCGGGTACCGACGAATGGTTGTTGACCGGCCGGTTCTCGTTGCGGACTCATCCGTGGATCGCCGATCACCTGACCTACGGCGTGGTGGTTGTGCCGAGCGCGACGTTCATCGAGTTCCTCCTCGTCGCGGGGCGTCGGATCGGTTGTGGCGCGGTGGAAGAGCTCACGCTGCAGGCGCCGATTCTGCCGACCGCGGACGACGAGGTCGAGTTGCAGGTGCTGGTGCAGGCGGCGGACGAGTCCGGGCGGCGTCCGTTCGATTTCTATTTCCGCAAGTCCTCCGATGCCGAATGGATCCATAACGCCACCGGTGCGTTCGGGGCGCAGCGTAACAGCGCGGAGCTCCTCGAGGGGGGGTGGTCGGGTGACGGGTGGGCTGGTGATTCGGCGTTGCTGTCGCGGCTGCGGGAGGAGCAGTGGCCGCCGGTCGATGCCGAGGTTGTGGACAGCGCGCGGATTCCGGAGCGGATCGCGAAGCTCACCGGGCTCGAATACGGTCCGGCGTTCGTCGGTGTGCGTGCCGCGTGGCAACGCGATGACACGGTCTTCTCCGAGATCGTGCTGGACACCGACGCGGCGCCGCAGCCGGGACGGCACGACCTGCACCCCGCGCTGCTGGATCTGGTCATGCACGCGGGGTTCTCCGGATTGCTGTGGCGCGATGCGGATTCCGATCCCGATACCGGCAGGTTGCTGTTCCGGTGGGGTGGTGCCCGTTTCCACAGGTCGGCAACGGATGGCGGGCAGTGGCCGGCCGAGGTGACGTCGCTTCGGGTCATCGCGGTCGCGACCGGATCCGAGACCGTGTCGGTCGCGACTGTCGATCCGGACGGCAATCCGATCGTATCGATCGACGCGGTGGTGATGCGTCCATATGACGTGCAGGAATTCCGGAGCGGTCTCGGCGGTGACGAGGCGGGCCTGTACCGGGTGCGCTGGGAGCCCACCGCGGAGTCGGGTGCGAGAGACGGCCGACCGTCCCTGGCGATGCTCGGGGACGCGACGGTGGCGGGGATCGACACGGAATACGCGTCGATCGCCGATATCGTTGCGGCCGAGCGTATTCCCGGTGTAGTGGTGTGGCGAGCGACCGAGCCGCTCGCAGCAGGTTCGGCCGTCGATGGGCCGGGATCAGTGCGGGCTCGCGTGCACGGCGTGTTGGCGACGGTGCAGTCCCTGCTCGGTGAGCAACGTCTGTCCGATGTCCGAGTGGTCGTGGTGACGACGGGCGCCGTTGGCCTGCCCGATGAGACTCCCGATCCGGCCGCGGCGGCGGTGTGGGGACTGGTGCGCAGCGCGCAGTCGGAGCATCCGGAACGGTTCGTCCTCGTCGACGAGGATCCGGACCGGCCACTGGATGCCGACCGCATCGCGGCGGCCCTGCGGTCGGGCGAGCCGCAGATCGCGGTCCGTGGTGCGCAGCTTCTGGTTCCCCGGCTGGTGCGCGCATCCGCTTCCGAGAATCCGGGGCTGCGACCGTCGTTCGGAGATGGGACCGTGCTGATCACGGGTGGGACGGGTGGACTGGGTGCGTTGTTCGCCCGCCATCTCGTTGCCGAACACGGCGTGCGCAGTCTCGTATTGACCTCGCGTCGGGGGCCCGACGCGCCCGGCGCCGCCGAGCTGGTTGCCGAATTGGCGCAGGCCGGGGCCGAGGTCCGGGCCGTCGCGTGCGATGTCGCCGACCGCGTCGCGGTGCGCAACCTCCTGGAGACAATCGATTCCGACGCCGCACTGACCGCTGTCGTGCACACCGCGGGAATCCTGGACGACGGCACCATCGAATCGCTGACCGCCGAACAGGTGGACCGGGTGCTGGCGCCGAAGGTCGACGGGGCCTGGCATCTGGATGAGCTGACTCGTAGCCTGAATCTGTCTGCGTTCGTGGTGTTCTCGTCGATCGCGATGGTGCTGGGCTCGTCGGGACAGGGCAACTACGCCGCGGCGAACGGCTTCCTGGACGCGCTGGCGCAACGGCGGCGGGCCGCCGGTCTGGCCGCCACGTCGCTGGCGTGGGGACCGTGGAACCAGGGCAGCGGTATGACCGGCGGCCTGGACCGCGCCGCCCTCGCGCGGTGGGATCGTTTGGGTCTGAGCCCGCTCGAAAGTGCCGAAGGGGCAAGTCTTTTCGACGATGCGCTGGCTCACTCGGATGCGTGTCTGGCGCCGATCCGGTTCGATGCGGGCGTCTTGCGTCGCGCATCCGATGTCGATGTGGTTCCGGCGGTGCTGCGCGGATTCGTGCGGCGTTCGAGCCCGACGCGACCGGCGCCGGTCGCCGCGGCGGCGGGCTCGCTGGCCGCCCGGTTGGCGGGTGTGCCGCAAGCTCGGCGCAGCGAGGTAGTGCTGGAGGTCGTGCTCACCGCGGCGGCGGCAGTGCTCGGCCATGATTCGGCCGCAGACATCCGGCCCGACCAGCGCTTCGACGAGATCGGTTTCGATTCGCTGGGTGGCGTGGAGTTCCGGAACCGGCTCGGCAAGGCCACCGGCCTGCAGTTGCCATCGACGCTGGTATTCGATCATCCGACCCCGGCGGCGGTGTCGAAGCTGGTGCAGTCCCGCGTCGAGCCGACGGTGGGCGAACCCGTCAAGAAGGTTGTCCGCCGAGTCCGGGCCGCTGAAACATCGCAAGACGCGCCGATAGCGATCGTGGGCATGGCCTGCCGGTTCCCCGGCGGGGTCGAATCACCGGACCAGCTATGGGATCTCGTTGCTTCCGGAACCGACGCGACCGGCGATTTCCCGTCGGATCGGGGCTGGGATCTGGAGCGGCTGTTCGACGCGAATCCGGACAAGCCCGGTACCGTCTACACCCGACGCGGCGGATTCCTCTACAACGCGGGCGATTTCGACCCGGGATTCTTCGGGATCGGTCCACGGGAGGCATCCGCGATGGATCCGCAGCAGCGTCTGCTGTTGGAGGTGTCCTGGGAAGCTTTGGAGGACGCAGGCATCGATCCGACGTCGTTGCGGGGCAGCGACACCGGGGTGTACGCCGGAGCAGGCTATACGGGCTACATCGATCGGGTGGCCGGTGACCTGGAGGGCTACCGACTCACCGGCACCACGAGCAGCGTGGTTTCCGGACGGGTCGCCTACGTCCTCGGTCTCGAAGGCCCGGCGGTCACCGTGGACACCGCATGCTCGTCGTCGCTGGTCTCGCTGCATCTGGCCTGCCAAGCGCTGCGCCAGGGGGAGAGCTCGCTGGCGCTGGCCAGTGGTGTGACGGTCGCGGCCAGTCCTTACCTCTACGTCGATTTCGCGCGGCAGCGCGGTCTCTCGCCCGATGGACGGTGCAAGGCGTTCTCCGCGGCGGCCGATGGCGTCGCCTTCGCCGAGGGCGTCGGTGTGCTGGTGCTCGAGCGGCTCGCCGACGCCCGACGGCTGGGGCACAACGTCCTGGCCCTCGTGCGCGGAACGGCGGTGAACCAAGACGGCGCGAGTAACGGCTTGACCGCGCCGAATGGTCCGTCACAGGAACGGGTGATCGCGGCGGCGTTGGCGAATGCCGGGCTCGAGCCGTCGGATATCGACGCGGTGGAGGCGCACGGTACCGGCACCACGTTGGGTGATCCGATCGAAGCCCAGGCGCTGATCGCGGCGTATGGGCGCGACCGTGCGGAACAACCGCTGCGGATCGGATCGATCAAGTCGAATATCGGCCACACCGTGGCCGCGGCAGGTGTCGGCGGGGTCATCAAGATGGTTCAAGCGCTGCGATACGAAACCCTGCCGAAGACGCTGCATGCGGACGAGCCGAGCCCACATGTGGACTGGTCCGCGGGCGATGTCCAGCTGTTGACCGAGGCGCAGCCGTGGCCGACCGGCGAACGGGTCCGTCGGGCCGGTGTGTCGTCGTTCGGTGTCAGCGGCACCAACGCGCACGCGATCCTCGAGGAAGCGCCCGCCCAGTCGGTCGTCTCGGCACCGGCTGCCGACCGCCCGAGCACGGTGGTGCCCTGGCTGGTGTCGGCCAAGAATGAGACCGCCCTCCGGGCACAGGCCGCGAAACTGCAGCAGTGGCTGGTCGATCACCCCGACGCCGATCCGGTGGAGGTGGCATATTCGCTCGCGATGACACGTGCGCAGCACGAGTCACGGGCGGCGATCCTGGGCGGTGATCGCGACGAACTGCTGGCGCGGCTGGCGACGCTCGCCGCCGGATCTTCCTCGGCCGGAGTGGTTTCCGACACGGCGGGCTCCGGGAAGACCGCCTTCCTGTTCACCGGTCAGGGCGCGCAGCGGGTCGGTATGGGCGCGGGTCTCTCCGCTGCCTTCCCGGTATTCGCCGCAGCGCTGGACGAGGTGTGCGCCCGGTTCGATCCGCTGCTCGGATTTGCCCTGAAGGAAGCGATGTTCACCGGACACCTGATCGACGATCAGGGAGTCGCCACGGAGACCGGGATGCTGGATCGGACACGACTGACCCAGCCCGCGCTGTTCGCGTTCGAAGTGGCGCTGTATCGGCTGCTGGAGTCGTTCGGAGTTGTCCCGGATGTGTTGATCGGGCATTCGATCGGTGAACTTGCCGCGGCGTATGTAGCCGGTGTGTGGTCACTGGAAGACGCCTGCGAGCTGGTCGCGGCACGAGGACGGCTGATGCAGGCGCTGCCGGAGGGCGGCGCGATGCTCGCGGTCGCCGCCTCCGAGGCCGAAGTCGGCACGGCGATCGCCGGATTCGGTGATCGGGTGTCGGTGGCAGCGGTGAATGCGCCTGCGGCCGTGGTGGTCTCGGGTGACGAGGACGTCGTCGACGAGATCGATCGGCAGTTCACCGAGCGGGGGCGCAAGACGAGCCGGTTGCGGGTGTCGCATGCGTTCCATTCCCATCGGATGGAGCCGATGCTGGCCGAGTTCGAGACCGCAGCGGCGGGAGTAACCTACAACGCCCCACGGATTCCGTTGGTGTCCAATGTCTCCGGCCGGATCGCCGGTGACGAGATCCTGGATCCGGGGTACTGGGTATCGCAGGTGCGCGCCGCGGTGCGTTTCGCGCCCGGTGTCGAGACGCTGGTGGCGTCGGGCGTGCGCCGGTTCCTCGAAGTCGGACCCGACGCGGTGCTCGCGGCGATGATGCGGCACACGCTTCCCGAGGATGTCGAGGCTCGATCCGTGGTCGCCGCGGCGGCTCGCCGGGATCACGACGAGGTCGAGCAGTTCCTCACGATGCTCGGCCAGGCGCACACCGCCGGGGTGGCTGTCGACTGGGCTGGGCTGTTCCCCGACCGGATGTCACGAGTTGCCCTGCCCACCTATGCCTTCGAACATCGGCGGTACTGGCTCGAACCCGGCGTCGGGGAGCCCCGCAATGCGTCGGAGCACCCGCTGCTCACCGACGTGGTGCGAGTGGCCGACCGCGACGAGTGGCTGTTCACGGGGCGGCTTTCGCTGCGCACCCAGCCATGGATTGCCGACCACACTGCCTACGGTGTGGTGCTCGTCCCGAGTGCCGCGCTCATGGAGATGCTGCTGGTCGCGGGTCGGCGGATCGGATGCGACGCCGTCGAAGAGCTCACCCTCGAGGCGCCGATCCGCCCTCCGGTGGATGGCGATGTCGAACTGCAAGTACTGGTGCGGGAACCGGACTCCGCGGGACGTCGATCGTTCACGTTCCACTACCGCCTCACCGGCGCCGCCGACAGCGAATGGACGCGCAACGCCAGTGGCGTATTGAGCGGTCAACAGCTGATCGACATCGGACTCGTGGACATGCTGCGAAACGAGCCGTGGCCGCCGGTGGACGCCGAACCGGTGGCCGCCGACTGGATTCCGGCCCAGCTGGCGCGTGTCGCCGGACTGGAATACGGTGCCTCGTTCATCGGCATCGACGCCGCATGGCGCCGTGGTGACACGATCTTCTCCGAGGTCACCCTGAACCAGGAAATCCCGGCCGAACGGTTCCAGCTGCATCCGGCGCTGTTCGACATGGTGATGCATGCCGGACTTGTCCATTTGGTCCGGCCCGACGATAAGAGCAACCCTGCTGAGGTCGAACTCCCGTTCCGATGGGGCGCAACGCAATTCCACACCACGTCCAAGGTCACGACGTTGCGGGTGATGGCCATTCAGCGCAGCAGCGAGGCGATCAGTGTCGTGGCCGTCGACCAGGACGGAACTCCGGTCGTTTCGATCGACGAAGTGGTCATGCGCTCCTACGACATCCGGCAGTTCCGCGCCGATCCGGCGGGCGGACGGGCGGCGCGGTATGGATTGCGCTGGACGGCGGTCGGGATGCCCGACGGACTCACCCCGACCGGGAGCGCAGCCGTGCTGGGTGGCGCACAAGTGGCCGGAGTCGATGAGCGGTATCCGGATCTGGCGACGCTCGCTTCGGCTCCGACCGTTCCGGATGTTGTCGTCTGGCCCGAAGCCGCTGCGCTGCACGAGGATTCGCAGCCGTCCGCGCGTGATCGGGTGAATGCCGCCCTGCACCTGGTGCGAGGCTGGCTGGCCGACGAGCGATTTGCACGGTCTCGCCTGGTTGTGGTGACCCGAGGTGCGGCAGCCCTGCCCGATGCGGCGCCGGATACCGCATCGGCAGCGGTATGGGGGCTGCTGTGCAGCGCTCAGGCCGAATATCCGGAGCGGATCGTGCTGCTGGACGGAGACGAATCCGGTGGTGCGCAGCATATTTCGGCCGAACAGATCCGAGTGGCGATCGCGACCGGAGAGCCGCAGGTGGCAGTGCGGGGCGATCGCATCCTGATACCGCGGCTCGAGGCGGTCACGAGCGCGGCGGCCGAGAACGTATCGTTCGGGTCCGGGACGGTGCTGATCACCGGCGGGACCGGAGGATTGGGCGCGCTGGTGGCCCAGCACTTGGTCACCGCGCACGGTGTGCGACGACTGCTGCTGGTATCTCGCCGTGGCGAGCGTGCGGACGGCGCGGCGGAACTCGCGGCGGAGCTGTCCCGACTCGGCGCCGAGGCGCGGGTCGCCGCCTGCGATGTCACCGACCGCGACGCACTTCGGGATCTGCTGTCGGGCATTCCCGCGGAGCACCCACTCACCGGTGTCGTGCACACCGCGGGCGTGCTCGACGATGGCACGTTCCGCACGCTCACCAGCGACCAGATCAATCGGGTATTCGCTCCCAAAGCCGATGCGGCGTGGTATCTGCACGAACTCACTCGCGATATGAAGCTGTCTGCGTTCGTGATGTTCTCGTCGATTGCCGGAATGATCGGTTCAGCGGGGCAAGCGAATTACGCTGCCGCGAACAGCTTCCTGGACGCCCTCGCTGTGCAACGCCGCGCCGAAGGACTACCGGCACTCGCACTCGCCTGGGGTCCGTGGCAGCAGGACATCGGCATGACCGGTGTGCTGGATCGCAACGCCATGAACCGGTTGGAGCGACTGGGACTGGCCCCGCTGGAGCGCACCGACGGCCTGCGGTTGTTCGATGAATCACTGACCACGGCCGCACCGGTGTCGGCATTGTTGCAGCTGGATACCGACAAACTGCGCCTGGAAGCGCATACCGGTCAGGTACCGGCAGTGCTGCGCGGGTTCGCTCGCGTGCACGGCCGGTCGGCCACGACATCGAGCGCTGAACCTTCACTCGGGCAGCGTTTGCACGGTGTGGCGGAGGCGAAGCGACGTGGGGTCGTCCTGGACCTGGTGCGGCAACACGCGGCGGCGGTGCGCGGTTACGAGTCGGCCGACGACATCGGACCGGAACGCGGCTTCAGCGAACTCGGCTTCGACTCCCTGGGCGGAATCGAGCTCCGCAACCGGCTTTCGAAGGTGACGGGGCTGTCGCTGCCCTCGACCTTGGTATTCGACTACCCCACCGCGGGAGATGTCGCTGACTACTTGCTGGCGCAGACCGTGGCTACGACGCCCGCGCACCTGACGTCTGTGGTGCCCGACGACATCGCGCGGCTCGAGGCTCTGCTCGAGCGGATTATCGCCAACGGCAGCGATAGCGATGAGACCGTCGCCGGATTGCGGGGTGTCAACGAGCGCCTGCGCACCTACCTGACCGGCAAGTGGTCGGACGGTGCGTACGACGATCTCGAATCCCATTCCGACAGTGAGCTCTTGGATCTGATCGACGAGGAGTTTGGCCCAGCATGAGCAACCCCGGCACCAGCAACGAGGAACGGCTCAGTCGGTACCTGCGGAAGGTCACCGGCGATCTCCGCGCCGCCAACAAGCACATCCACCAGCTGCAAGAGCGTGCCAACGAACCGATCGCGATCGTCGGCATGAGCTGCCGATATCCGGGCCATGTCGAAACTCCGGCGCAGCTGTGGGAGCTGGTCGCTTCCGGTACCGACGCCATCGGTCCCTTCCCGACCGACCGAGGCTGGGACCTCGAGCGCCTGTTCGACACCGACCCCGATACGCCGGGGACTGTCTACACCCGGCAAGGTGGATTCCTGGATGCGGTAGCCGATTTCGATGCGGGATTCTTCGGAATCGGTCCGCGCGCGGCGATGGCAATGGATCCGCAGCAGCGCCTGTTCCTGGAAGCAGCATGGGAGGCATTGGAGGACGCCGGTATCGATCCGGTGTCGCTGCGCGGCAGCGACACCGGTGTGTTCGCTGGCGTGATCCACCAGGACTACGGCCCCCGCGTGGGTTCGCCGGGCCTGACCGCCGAGGCGGAAGGCCATGCCTACCTCGGGGTTACCACCAGCATCCTATCGGGGCGTGTCGCCTTCACCTTCGGTTTCAAAGGTCCGGCAATCTCGGTCGACACCGCGTGCTCGTCGTCGTTGGTCGCCCTGCACCTTGCTTGTCAGTCGTTGCGTCAGGGCGAGAGCTCTCTCGTCCTAGTTGGTGGGGTCACCGTGATGTCCGACCCCACCCAGCTGCTCGCCTTCGCTCGGCAGCGTGCGCTGTCCTCGGATGCGCGGTGCAAGGCATTCGCGGCAGCGGCGGACGGGACGGGAATCTCTGAGGGCCTCGGCATGCTCGTGGTCGAGCGGCTATCGGATGCACGCCGTCATGGCCACCACGTCCTCGCGGTCATCCGCGGCAGCGCGGTCAACCAGGACGGCGCCAGCAACCGGCTGACCGCACCGAACGGTCCTTCGCAGGAAAAGGTGGTTGCGCAGGCCCTCGCCAACGCCGGTCTGACGCCCTCCGACATCGATGTGGTCGAAGCACATGGCACCGGCACTCCCCTCGGCGACCCGATCGAGGCGCAGGCGCTGATCGCCGCCTACGGTTGCAATCGCAGCGGAGATCCGCTGCGTATCGGTTCGCTCAAGTCGAATATCGGACACACCTCCGCCGCAGCCGGCATCGGCGGTGTGATCA
>NZ_JBEXLC010000114.1:0-28958 GCF_040609795.1 Nocardia sp. NPDC004604 | reverse complement strand
GACCTTGCCGGCGCTCTTCCCACCCCCAAACCCGCTTATTCAGCAGTCTCCTAGCCGATCACGCAGGGTGCGGCGCCGTCCGCGGCATTGGTGCTGGTGAAGGGGCGGGTCTCGGGAGTCGGATTCCACAGCCCGTCGGTGCAGGCGTAGTTCCAGCTCGCGCCGTTGGCGACGAGGGTGGCAATGGCCTCGATCAGACGGTCCACATCGGCGGAACTGGTGCCGAGGCCGATGCTGGCACGCAGCGCGCCGTCGAGGCCGAGGCGCGCGAGCAAGGGGTGGGCGCAGAAGCGGCCGTCGCGAATGCCGATGCCGTGTTCGGCGGAGAGGTAGGCCGCGACCTGGCCGGGAGCGAAACCGTCCAGGGTAAAGGCGACGATGCCGACACTATCCGGGCTGTCGTCCCAGATGCGCAGCAGGTTGACACCGGGAATGGCGGACAGGCCGGTGCGCAGCCGATCGGCGAGCAGATGTTCGTGAGTGGCAAGGGATTCGGGATCGATCGCACAGAGCGCGTCACATGCGGCGGCGAGCGCGGCCGCACCGAGGACATTCGGGGAACCGGCCTCATGACGCTGCGGAGCGGGTGCCCACTCCGTGCGGGTAACACCGACCTCGCGGACCGCGCCGCCGCCCGCCAGATACGGTTCGGCGGCATCGAGCCAATCCCGGCGTCCGACAAGCACTCCCGCGCCGAACGGCGCGTAGAGCTTGTGCCCGGAAAAGGCGAGGTAGTCGATGCCGGTGTCGCGCAGGCTGATCCGACGATGCGGCGCCAGTTGGGCGGCATCGACCAGGATGCGGGCGCCGCACTGGTGCGCGATGGTGGCCAGGCGCTCGAGCGGCAGTACCTCACCGGTCACATTGGAGGCGCCGGTGACCGCCAGCAATGCGGCTGGCCTACTGCACAATTCGGCGATGAGCTGGCGGATGGTCTCCCCGACGGTCGCCGCGGCCCGGACGACGCGGCGACCATGCCGGGTCCACGGCAGGAAGTTCGCGTGATGCTCGATATCCAGCACCACGGTGTCACCGGGAACGCAGGCGGCGAGCAGGTTGAGCGAATCGGTGGTGTTGCGGGTGAATACCACCACCTGGTCGTCGGCGGCATCGAGGAAACGCGTGACCGAACCGCGGGCCGCTTCGTAGCACTCGGTGGAGATCCGCGAGGCGTAGCCCGCGCCGCGGTGCACACTCGCGTAGTACGGCAGCAACTGCTGCACCCGATCGGTGACCTGCGCCAATGCCGGTGCGCTCGCGGCGTAGTCGAAGTTGGCGTAGGTGGTCGTCCCGCCCTGGACCAGCGGTACCCGGAGATCGTCGCCGGAGACCCGGGCGAAGACGGAACAGGTCTGGTCAACGACAGCAGTCATCACAAAATCCCATCAATTATGGGACCCGTAATCAGGTGATTATCCGAGTCCGCGCTTGCCGCACCCGGTCGGGCTGCGGCCCGGTCGTCACCCGGAGCACCCCACCGCGGAGGAGGGTTGCCGACCAGCTAGCCGGGGCTTGACGCTGGTACTCATGACCTGAACCGAGATTGGCAGATGCCGCACCGCCGTGTCAACCGCCGTTTTCGCCAGTGCATATACATGCACTCAAATAAATAACCTTGCAAAGCCGGGCGATCTGCGATCTCATCGAGAGGTGACGCTTTCCCTGCTGCTCAGCTTTGTCGGCCTGTGTGTTCTGCTGTCGATCACGCCCGGCCCGGACTCGTTCCTGGTGCTGCGATTCTCGATCGTGGACGCACGCCCCGGCATCGCCGCGGCAGTCGGTTCGGCGCTGGGCGGCATCGTCTGGGCGGTGGTGGTCGCGGCGGGGGTTGCCGCACTGCTGGAACAGTCCGCGACGGCCTACCGGACACTGAAGGTCATCGGCGGAATCTACTTGGTGTACTTGGGAATTCGGGCGTTGATCGAGCACCGCAAACAGCGCGGGACCAGCGCGCAGGTGTCCGGTCAGCCGAGCGTGGGCGAGGCGACCTCGATTCGCTCGGCATTCGCCGCGGGCCTGGTGTCGTGCATATTCAACCCGAAGGTCGGTCTGTTCTACCTGGCGGTACTGCCGCAGTTCCTCACCGACGTCACCTTCGCGAACACCCTCGCGCTCGGCGCCATCGAAAGCACCATCGCGGCCGTGGAGATGATCCTGCTCGCCCTGCTCGCCTCCCGGGCGGTAGCCATGCTGCGCCGCCCCCGGGTTCGCGATCGGCTGGAGCAGATCAGCGCGGCGATTCTCGCCGCACTCGGTATCGGCACCGCCGCCTCAGCCGCGTAATCCATTGTGCGCCTTGTCGACAGCCACCTCCGGTCGCCGTCGACAAGGCGCACGGCATCGCTATTTCGGCTGAATCTCCTTGCGCCACAGCAGCACCGACGCGATCAGGGAAACCACCGCGGCAGCGGTGAGCCACCAGAACGCCTGCCGGAACCCGGCATCCACCGGCAATCCGGCGGCCGCCGCGCGATACAGCACAACCGCCAGCAACGCGGCCCCGATCGACCCGCCGACCCGCTGCAGAATATTGACGAACGACGCAGCATCCGGCATCTGCTGAGGTCGCACCGCCGCGTAGGCCGCGGCGACGATGGGCATTCCGGTCAACCCGGTCGCCATGCCCCGAATCAGCAAAAGCGCCTGTATCACAACAGGATTCATCGAGGCATCGCCGAGCGCGAACGGCACCGTGACGGCGACCGTGACCGCACTGCCGACCACCGCGACAACACCCCCGCCGTACCGATCGGTCAACCGGCCGCCGATCGGCATCGCGATAATGCCGCCGAGCCCGAACGACATCAGCAGCAATCCGGTCGCTATCAGACCTTCGCGGTGCAGGACCTGAAAGTACAACGGCAGCACCAGCATCGACCCGAACATCGAGGCACCGGCGAAGAAGTTCGCCACATTCGCCGTCGCGAACACCGGGTGCCGGAACAGTCCGACATCGAGCAGATGCGCACCGCGCCCGCGCACCGACCGCGCCACGAAGAGTCCGAGTGCCAGCGCGCCGAGCAGCACCGAAACCCACACCGTCGGCGCGGAAACGCTACCGCGACTACCGAATTCGCCGAGCCCGTAGACCAGTGCCGACAGACCGACGCCGATCAACGCAAATCCGGTGGTATCGAATCGGCCCCCGGTATCCGCCGTCGCCGCCCGCGGCAATACCCGGCGCGCCAGTACGAACGCCACCAGCCCGAACGGGATATTGATCAGGAACAACCACTGCCAGTCCAGGTTCGCGAGCATGATTCCGCCGATCGTCGGCCCGATCGCGGGCGCGGCGACCACCGCGATCCCGACCACACTCATCACCCGACCCAGCCGATGCGGACCGGCGACCTGACCGATCAGCGTCTGCCCAGCGGGAACCAGCAAACCCGCAGCCAACCCCTGCGCGATCCGCAACCCGATGAGCCAATCGATATTCGGCGCGAGCACGCACAACCCCGAGGTGACGGTGAACCCGGCGAGTGCGCTCAACCAGACCCGATCCATCCCGAACCGGCGTCCGAGCCAACCGCACAGCGGCAGCGTCACGGCCAGTGCCAGCAGATATCCGCTCGCAATCCACTGCGCACTGTCCAGCGCCGCACCGAGATCCGTAGCAATGGTGTTCAGGCCGATATTGACCAGTGACGTATCCAACATGCTCATCACGGCGCCGAAGACCACCACACCGGCGACCCGCCATACCCGCGCCGGAATCGGTTCGAGTGCGGGCGCGGTGGCGGCGACGGCCGTTCGAGTATCCGACATGGATCCTCCGCTATTTGTAGACTACCTAGATTGTGGAGGTTATCAACAACCGCATGTATCAACAATAGATACAATTACCGAATGCCCGCCGACCACATCCACCCCCGCGGCCTACTCCGCTTCCCGACCTATGCGCTCGGCAAGCTGCACAAGGCCGTGCACGCCGAAATGGGCACATCCCTGCGCGAACATTGGGTGCTGGTCTGCCTGGAGGAGTTCGACGACCTGTCCCAGCAGCAGGTCTCCACCGCGCTCGGCATCGATCGCAGCGAGGTGGTGCGGCTGATCGATGGCCTGGAAGACGCCGGATTCGTGGTCCGCACCCGCGATTCGACGGACCGGCGCAAGTACCGGCTTTCCATCACCCGGGCCGGACGGGCCGAGCGCCGCAAGACCGATGAACTCATCGAACAGGCCGCCGAGCGGGTGCTGCACCGGCTCGACGACGAGGAGCGGCGCACCCTGCATCGCCTGGCCCTGAAGGCGCTCGGCGAAGACCTCTGAGCCAGCCGCCGCCAACCGACCACCCGGTTCGGTCGACGACAACATGCCGATACCGCAGGTACCGTAGACAGTTGGTCACCGTGGTGTTTGCCCACTGGTAACCATCTTGTGGAACAACAACGGGGAAAGCGCTAGGCAGGTCTATGAGAGGTGGGCAGGACGTAATGCTGCAGCCGCAGGTCGACACCGCGCCGGGCAAGGACCAGGCGACGGGGCTCCCGACGCCAAACCCCTTGCTACGCGCCGCACTCGCGCCGCAGGCCAGGACCCTTGTCGACGTTCTGAACAGCACCGCACAGGCCCACCCCGAGGCACCCGCGATCGATGACGGCCGCCTGGTGCTCAGCTATACCGAGTTGCTGTCCGAAATCGATGCCGGTGTCGTCCGATTGATCGCGGCGGGCGTGCGCCCGGGCGATCGCGTCGGCGTCCGCATGCCGTCCGGTTCGCATGAGCTCTACGTCACAATCCTGGCCATTCTCTATGCCGGTGCCGCCTATGTCCCGGTGGACGCCGACGATCCGGAGGAGCGCGCCCGACTGGTCTTCGGCGAAGCCCGAGTTACCGCCATCGCGACGGCCGAGGGCATCGAACCGACGGTCGCGGCCGCCGAACGAACCGATCGACACCCGGAAACGACCGCCGCCGAATCGACCGTTCGCCCTACCACCGACGACGACGCCTGGATCATCTTCACCTCCGGATCCACCGGAACCCCGAAGGGCGTCGCGGTCTCGCACCGCAATGCCGCGGCATTCGTCGACGCCGAGGCACGCCTGTTCCTCCAGGACGCCCCGATCGGGCCCGGCGACCGGGTCCTGGCCGGACTCTCGGTCGCCTTCGACGCCTCCTGTGAGGAGATGTGGCTGGCCTGGCGCAATGGCGCCTGCCTGGTGCCCGCGCCGCGCGCCCTGGTCCGCACCGGCGCGGATCTCGGCCCCTGGCTGGTCCGTCGCGAGATCAGCATCGTCTCGACGGTGCCCACATTGGCCGCGACCTGGCCCGCCGAGGCGCTCGACCCGGTCCGGCTGCTGATCTTCGGCGGCGAGGCGGTGCCGCCCGAACTCGCCGAACGCCTTGCCGGACGGCCCGCGGCGCGAGCGGCGGACTCGGACGAGGAAGCGGATCACGAAGGGCCGGGCGAACGCCGTTCGGACCGCGAGGTGTGGAATACCTACGGCCCCACCGAAGCAACGGTGGTCGCATGTGCGGCCCTGCTCGACGGCGGCTTCCCGGTCCGGATCGGACTCCCGCTGGACGGCTGGGATCTGACGGTCGTCGATGCCGAGGGCAATCCGGTGGGCGAGGGCGAATCCGGTGAACTCGTGATCGGCGGCGTCGGCCTGGCCCGCTATCTCGATCCGGCCAAGGACGCCGAAAAGTACGCTCCCCTACCGTCACTCGGCTGGGACCGGGCCTATCGCAGCGGCGATCTGGTCCGCAATGACAGCGAGGGGCTGGTCTTCCTCGGCCGCGCCGACGATCAGATCAAACTCGGCGGCCGCCGTATCGAACTCGGCGAGATCGATAACGCACTACAGCATCTGCCCGGCGTGACCGGGGCCGCCGCCGCCATCCGATCCACCAAGGCGGGCAATAAGATCCTGGTCGGCTATCTCACCGGTACCGCACCGGATTTCGACCTGTCCGCGGCCAGAGCCCAACTCGCCCAACGACTCCCGGCCCCACTGGTCCCCAGGCTCGCCATCGTCCCCGATCTGCCGACCCGCACCTCGGGCAAGGTCGACCGCAACGCCCTGCCGTGGCCGCTGCCCAACGAGACCGACGGCCCGCGCGCCGACCTCACCGAAACCGAGCAATGGATCGCCGGGCTGTGGGATTCGATTCTCGGCGCCGAGGTCACCGGCCCCGACGGCGACTTCTTCGATCTCGGCGGCGGCTCGTTGGCGGCCGCCCAACTGGTCACCGCCCTGCGCGAACGTTATCCGCGCATTGCCGTGGCAGACCTGTACGACCATCCGCGCCTCGGCGCACTCGCCGAACTACTGGACGAGACCGCACCATCAGAGACGGTCGAAACCCGCATCGTGCGCCCCACCCCGCGCAGCGCCCAGTGGGCACAGGTACTCGCCACCGTCCCGCTGAGCACCCTCACCGGCATGCAGTGGCTCACCTGGCTGGCCATTGTCGGGAATATCGCGGGCTGGTCCGGCTCGCTGCCTTGGCTGCCGCATCTTTCGTGGTGGTGGACGCTGGCCGCCTTCCTGCTGTTCATCTCCCCGCCCGGTCGCATGGTGATATGCGCAACGGGTGCGCGGGTGCTGTTGCGCGGCGTCGCGCCGGGCAGCTACCCACGTGGCGGGTCGGTACATCTGCGGCTGTGGGCCGCGGTCCGGCTGTCCGAGGCCAGCGGCGCCGAAAGCCTTTCCGGCGCACCGTGGATGGTGCCGTTCGCGCGGGCACTCGGCGCCAAGATCGGCACCGGTATCGATCTGCACACCCTGCCGCCGGTCACCGGCATGCTCGAACTCGGCGACGGTTGCAGTGTGGAACCGGAGGTCGACCTCTCGGGTTACTGGATCGATGGCGATATCGTGCACATCGGGCCGATCACCATCGGCCCCGGCGCCGTGATCGGCGCGCGATCGATCCTGCTGCCCGGCAGCAAGATCGGCAAGAACGCCGAGATCGCGCCGGGCTCCTCGGTGGCCGGCAAGGTCAAGGCCGAACAGGAGTGGGCGGGCTCGCCGGCCACGAAGGTCGGCAAGGCACCGCACCGTTGGCCGGAAAACACCCCCGCCAGGGCCGCACATTGGGTCGCGATCTTCGGCGTGACCTCGATGGCATTGGCGGCCATGCCCATTCTCGGCCTGGCCACCGGCGGCGCGTTCATCGCCTGGTTCATCCGCGATGCGACCACGCTCGCGGGCGCGCTCGGGCGCGGCTTCGCGATCCTGCCCGTCGCCACCCTGCTCAGCCTGACCATCTACGCGGTGACGACGGTGCTCGCGGTCCGACTGCTCAGCATCGGACTCACCGAGGGCCATCACCCCGTCCGCAGCCGGGTCGGCTGGCAGGCCTGGGCCACCGAACGCCTGCTGGATTCGGCGCGCACCTTCCTCTTTCCGCTCTACGCCAGCCTGCTGACCCCGCTGTGGCTGCGGCTGCTCGGTGCGAAGGTCGGCAAGAGCGTCGAGGCCTCCACGGTGCTGCTGCTGCCGAAGTTCACCACCGTCGCCGACGGCGCGTTCCTCGCCGACGACACGATGATCGCCAGCTACGAACTCGGCGGGGGCTGGCTGCGCATCGGCGATGCCAAGGTCGGCAAGCGCGCGTTCCTCGGCAATTCCGGAATGACCGCGCCCGGTCGGCGGGTGCCGAAGAACGGTCTGGTCGCGGTGCTCTCGGCCGCGCCGTCCAAGGCCAAGGCGGGTTCGTCCTGGCTCGGCAGCCCGCCGGTCCGACTGCGCCGCGCCTCCGAAACCAGCAATACCGAGCGCACCTTCGATCCGCCCCCACGCCTCAAGGTTTTCCGCGGCATCGTCGAAACCTGCAGGTTGATACCGGTACTGGTGACCTTCGCGATCGGCCTCGGTGTGCTGTTCACATTGGCCTGGATCGCGGAATCGGTGGGCTATCCGGCCGCCGCGCTGCTCAGCGGTGTGGTGCTGCTGGCCGCTGGTGCGATCGCGGGCACCAGCTCGGTCATCGCGAAGTGGTTGCTGGTCGGGCGAATCGGCGCCGAGGAACATCCGCTGTGGAGTTCGTTCGTCTGGCGCAATGAGGTTGCCGACACCTTCGTCGAAACCGTTGCCGCGCCCTGGTTCGCGCGGGCCGCGACCGGCACCCCGGTGCTGAATCTGTGGCTTCGTGGACTCGGCGCAAAGATCGGTCGCGGGGTATGGTGCGAGTCCTACTGGCTACCGGAGGCGGACCTGGTGACACTCGGTGACGGCGCGACCGTGGAACGAGGCTGTGTGGTGCAAACCCACCTCTTCCACGATCGAATCATGGCCATGGACACCGTCACCCTCGGCGCCGGTGCCACGCTCGGACCGCACTGTGTCGCGCTGCCCGCCGCGAGCATCGGCGACGGCGCGACCATCGGTCCCGCGTCGCTGGTCATGCGGGGTGACACCGTCCCGGCGTCCAGTCGCTGGTGGGGAAATCCGATCGCGCCGTGGTCCAGTGCGGCGCCGAGGCCGAGCGAGGTCGGAGCAGCCAACTGATGCGGGGCAAGTTCTACGAAGAGCCCATCGACGAATACCTACCGCAGAACGGAAATCGGGGCTACCGGGTATCGCGATACGAACTGGAGCTCACCTACAAGGTCACCAGCAACCGCCTGGCAGGCCGCGCCGCGATCACCGCGGTGACCACCGGGGTGAGCGATCGTTTCGCACTCGATCTGTCCCAAGCGCTCACCGTCGCCAAGGTCTTCGTCAACGGGGCCAAGCCTGCGAAGTACGTCCACCAGCACGGCAAGCTGGTGATCACCCCGCAGCATCGGATTCCGGCGGGCGGGGTGCTCGGACTGGTCGTGCAATACGCGGGCGTTCCGAAGCCGGTGCGCGGGCCGTGGGGTGAGGTCGGCTGGGAGGAACTGACCGAGGGCGCCCTGGTCGCCAGCCAGCCCAATGGCGCCGCATCCTGGTTCCCCTGCGACGATCATCCGAGTTCCAAAGCCAGCTACCGGATTTCGATCACCACCGATACCCCGTATTACGCGCTGGCCAACGGCACCCTGGTCCGCAAGCAGACCAAGGCGAGCCAGACCACCTGGGTCTACGAACAGCCCGAACCGATGTCGAGCTATCTGGCCACCATCCAGATCGGGCCGTACCAGAAGCACCGGTTCGATGCTCCGCACGGTTCGGTGGCGATGCAGGCCGTCGCCCCGGCCCGGCTGCGCGCCAATTTCGAGCACGACTTCGCCCGCCAGTCGAAGATGATGGAGCTGTTCATCGAGAAGTTCGGCCCCTATCCCTTCGACGGCTACACCGTCGTCATCACCGACGACGACCTCGAGATCCCGATCGAGGCCCAGGGCATCTCGGTCTTCGGCGCCAACCACTGTGACGGCCGCCGCGGCGCGGAACGCCTTGTCGCACACGAACTCGCGCACCAGTGGTTCGGCAATAGCCTCACCATCCGGCAGTGGCGCGATATCTGGCTACACGAAGGCTTCGCCTGTTATGCCGAATGGATCTGGTCCGAGGCCGCGGGCGGGCCGACCGCCGATCAGCTGGCGCGCGCCGCCCGGCACAATCTGTCCAGGGAACCGCAGAACATCATCATCGGCGATCCGAGCCCACAGCGCATGTTCGATGATCGCGTGTACAAGCGCGGCGCGCTCACCCTGCACGCACTGCGCCTCGAACTCGGCGAGCGGGCCTTCTGGGAGCTACTGCGCGAGTGGACGATTCGCTATCGACACGCCTCGGTCAGCACCGAGGAATTCACCGATCTGGCCGGCCATTACAGCCTGGTACCACTGCGGCCGCTATGGGATGCCTGGCTGCTCGCCCAACCGCTGCCGCAACTGCCGCCGATCGGCGGACAGGCCAATACGACATCGCGTTGACGCGCCCTCAGAACACCAGGTAGCGCGTGGCCAATTCCTCGACGAGGGGATCATCGGCCGCGACGCTGTTCAGGGCGCCGAGATCGGCGACGACCGAGATCAGGCGGGGATCGTCCTGTTCCTGATCGAGCGCGCCGTCCTCGGCGAGCTGACGCAATAGCTTCGCTCGCACCCTGTCCTTCAGCGATTCCATCACGTCACACCGGCGTCAGCCAGGTCCCCCATGGCGTATTCCGCAGCACTGTATAGCCGATGAGCAGCGCGATGAACACCCACAACGTGGTGCGGCTGGTCCGCGGCAGTCGCATCGGCTCCCCGCGCCAGGCGCGCAGCGACCAGTCACCGATCCACAGCACGAAGGCCAGGACCAGTGGCAGCACGAGCAAATTGCTGTGCACCGCATCGAGGATCCGGCCGTCGGTCAGATTGTGCATACCCCGCATGCCACCGCAGCCGGGGCAGTAGAACCCGGTCAGCGCGTAGACGGGGCAGATTCCGTACGAGCCTTCGCGGTGTGGATCACGAAAATGCAGCAGGGCAGCGGCGCCGATGCCGACGCCCGCAGCGACCAGTGGCCACCCCATGGCGCGCAGCCCGGTGTGCTTCGCCCGCTCTGCTGGCGCTTCCGGATTCGGTGCCGGGTCCGTCTGCGCGACCGGTTCCGGTACCGCCTGCCCTATCTCCACAAGGATCAACGGTAGTCGCGGCCGACCCACCGCCGCCACAGCCGGCTCGGGACCGGGGTCGTTCAGGATTCGGGTTGGGCGAATCGCAAGGTATTGCCGAACGGATCGGCCAAGTCGCCCCCCGGCCCACCCGGCCCCTCCTGCGGGCACCCCGGCTTCGCATAGCGATAGTCCTTGGCCGCCAACTCGGCATGCAGCGCAGCGATGTCGTCCACCGCGATCCACACCACCGATCCCGGGAGTTCCGTCGCCGTGATGCTCACTCGAATGCACGGCCGCCGACGACCGCGACAACTGCGCGTAGAGCGGAAAGTCGGCACCGAACCGGTGTTCCCAGTCGATGGTGAAACCCAAATAGTCGCAGTAGAGCTCGTACGCCTTGGCGATATCGAATATGCGCAGCACCGGAATCGGCGCCGCCAGCCGGACCGCATCGGAAGCCATGGTCGGAATCGTCGCGACGCCCACCGACATTTTTCATTTCTTTCCGGCGTTTCCGCAGCTAGAGTACAATTTCTTCACGTGGACACCGCTGGTGTTACCCGGTTCGAAGGATTCGGGGTCAGCGCGGCTCGCAAGCTCGAATTCGGGCATGTGGGCCACTGGTACGCACCCCCGGACAGCGATTTCTCCGGCTCGGTCGCAGTAGAAATAGACCCCGGAGATGGATCCTCTGTTGTCGTTTTCGTCCGTGCCCCCAATCGCCGCGACATCCCCGACGACTTCCATCCGGACGACCAGGTCTGCCTGGCAATGCCCGACGATATCGCCGACTTCCTCTCCCCCAGCTGATCTCTCTTCCGCACCCCTCGTCAGGGTCCGCACCCGTTGTGCGCGGATCTCGACGAGGGCTGTGGCCGTTTCGTGACCTTTGCGGCCGGGATCGTCGCTGGCACAGGGGAATTGGGGCAGCGCCGGGCGATCGAGGGCGGTAACGCGCGGGTCGATACCGGGCGATATCCAGGAAGAAGTTGCTCGAGCCCGATGTTTCTTCTAATGAGCACTATTGGTCGACCTAATTTCGGGTATCCATCCGATGGAGCCAGGATTTCCGCCATGGAGCGCTAGCACTAGCAAGCACTCTGCTTGCACTGTACTGTGGCGGATGACACAAAGGAGTGCCGACATGCTGGTCAAGTCGATGAGGACGCTGGCGGACGTGCGCGGAGACGAACCGTTGACCGCCGCCTACCGTGCTGGACTTCGGTCTCGTACCTACCGGACCGCGTCGCTGAACAAGCCCGCGACCGCCCCCGAGGTCATCCCGGTCACCACCGGAGACGGGGCCAAGCTCAGGGTCCACGCCTACGGCCCCGCCGACGGCGACGTCATCGTCTTGATCCACGGCTGGAGCTGCTGCATCGAGTACTGGAATCCGCAGATCAATGCCTTAGCCGACCGCTACCGCGTGCTCGCCTACGATCAGCGCGGCCACGGTGAGAGCACCCTCGGCAGCAACGGTCCGGGCGCGCAGACCCTGGCCGACGACCTCGAGACCGTACTCGCGGCCATCCTCCCATTGGGCAAGCGTGCCGTGCTCGTCGGTCACAGCATGGGCGGAATCACGCTGCAGGCGTGGGCGTCTCGCTATCCGGAACAGGTCACCCGACGCGCGAGCGCCGTCATCCTGGCCAATACCGCGGCCAGCGATATCCGCTACGAAACCGACCTGCTGCCGCTGTTCAACAAGCCGCTCATGGTGGCCAACCGGCCGGTGACGGTACTCGGCGCCAATGTGCGCGTCCCGCTCGTCATCGCGGAAACCGTGCTCGCCGCGCCGGTTCCGCTGCCCGGCGGCTGGCCGGTCAGCGCCGTCTTCAAGGCCCGCGTGATGTCCAAGCCCGCCACTCGCGACGAGGTGGACTTCGCGCTCGGCATCGTCCGCTCCTGCCGCCCGCTCACCCGCGGCCTGCACGCCGCCGCGCTCGCCGACCTCGACCTCGGCGATGCCGCCGCGCATCTGACGGTTCCGACCACCGTCATCTCGGGCGCCGAGGACCATCTGTTGCCCGAGCGCATGTCCCGCCCGATCGTCGAGGTGCTGACCCGCGCTGGTCATCTCGCCGACTATCAGGTCTGGCCCACCGGCCACCTCGGCAATATCGAGGCCGCCGACCGCTTCAACACCCTCATCGCCGATATCGCCGAGCGCGCGAATCCCACCGAGGCTGTTGCGGGCTGATCCCCGAACCTCTTCTGGAGCTGGTCAACGGCGCCCGGCCCCAGAAGAATTTCCACGGGCGACGATTTTCACCCATTCGGCGATACCCGCGCTCAACCAGCTCATATTGCCCTTTCTGAGCCTGGTCACCGAGGCCGAATTGCACCGCAACCCAACGGTCAAGGCCGAACACGCCGCAGCCGGACGCGCATTGAGCGGGCTCCTGCTGACCTATCCGGTCCATCAGGCCGCCGACATCCTGTTCTGCAAGGGAAATCTGGTCCCCGTCGGTAAAGACAATCTGCCGCATATCGAATTGACCAGAGTGATCGCCCGCCGCTTCAACGAACGCTACGGCCGGATCTTTCCGGAGCCGCAAGCCCTGCTCACCTCGACACCCGAAGTACCCGGTCTCGACGGCAGAAAGATGTCGAAAAGCTATGGCAATGCCATCACCCTTGCCATGACCGCCGATGAAACCGCCGCCCTTATCCGCCGCACCCCTACCGACTCCGAGCGCACCATTACCTTCGACCCCGAAAACCGCCCCGGCGTCTCCGCCTTGCTGACCACCGCCGCACTGTGTTCCGGCATCAATGGGCACACCCTGGCGAGCCAGATCGGCGATGCCGGTTCCGGCGGCCTCGAGAAGCTCACCACCGACGCGGTCAACGACTTCCTCGCACCACACCGCCAGCGCAGACAGGACCTCGCCCGCGACCCAGACGTCATCCGCACCGTTATCCGTGCCGGAAACACCCGCGCGAATGAAATCGCCGACCACACCCTCGACGAGATCCGCTCCGCAATGGGAACCACGTACTGACCGCTGCGACAGAAATCGGTCCCGGGAATCATCTCCCGGGACCGATTCGCGCATCAGCTGGATTCGCTCAGATACGTCCGCCGGCCGCGGCGGCCAGGAATTCGTGCTCGATGATCCTGCCGTCGCCGTCCATATCGATCCTGTCGAACAGGGCCTCGATATCCTCGGGATGTTTGCCCTCGTTCTCGTAGTGCGCGAAGAATTCTTCGCGGCTGACGAAGCCGTCGCGGTCGCGATCCATGGCCTTGAATGCGTCGAGAATGTCCCTGTTATCCATTCGGTTCATCTCCCAACTTCTAGGCGGGTGGCGGCGCGCCACTCCGCATGGACAGTTGTCGAGCCGTACTGGAAAAACCTGACGCATCAAGGCTAGGGGCTGAGTTGATATCGGTGTGGCGAAATTCCAATTCTCCGGCAAATTGGCCGCTTTTCTCGTCGCGAATTTCGATACCACCGGACCGGTGCGTCGGTCGAGTGGTGTCGAGGCGGTGCGTCGGATGGTGACTCGGGGTCAGCCCTTGGTGGCGCGACCGATCCTTTCCTTGGACCGGCATGACTACACCGTGCGGCCCGGCCGGGCTGGGCCGCACGGTCGGTGGAATGGTCAGGCGCCGAAGTCGGCGCGGTGGTCGGTGGCCCACTCGGCCAGGGTGCGTCCAGGCTTGCCGGTAACGGCGGTGGCGGGACGTACCTGGTCGGGGGTGGTGAGGGTGTCGCTCCAGTAGTCGAGCAGCATCTTCATGATCAGCTGGGGGATGAATTGCGCTGTCTCGGCGCGGAATTCGTCGGGGGTGATCTCGGTCAGCGGGATCTGTCGTCCGAGCGCGCCGCTGATCGTGGCGACCTGCTCGGTGCGGGTGAGTGTCCGCGGGCCGGTGATCGGGATGATCTGCCCGATGTGGTCGTCGGACAGCAGCGTCTCGGCGGCGGCATCGGCGACGTCGTATTCGTGAACCGGTGCCTGCACGGATGCCAGGTACGGGGCGCGGATGGGTGCGCCCGAGCTGACCTGCCACTTCCATTCGAGCAGGTTGTTGGCAAAGGTGCCGGGGCGCAGGATCGTCCACGCGTCGGTGCGATCGGTGACGGCGGCTTCGACTGCGCTGTGGTGCAGCTGGCTTGCCGAGCCGCGGTCACGGGGAAATTCCATCGCCGCGGCCAGCGAGGACAGGACCGTGAAGCGGTGTACGCCGGCCGCGACGGCCGCATCGAGAAAGACGTCGATGCCGCGTGCCGGGAAGATGAAGGCGCGATCGACGCCCGCGAACACCTGCGGGCCGAGGGTCGAGGCGTCGGCGAGGTCGCCCGCGACGACGTCGACCGCCGCGGGCAGGTTCGCGTCCTCTGGTTTGCGGGTCAGGGCGCGGACTGCGGCACCACGGGCGAGGAGGGTGGTGACAAGGTGGCGGCCGACGGCGCCGGTCGCACCGGTGACGAGAACGGTCGGGCGGGAGGGGCGAATCTCTGTGCTGCTCATGACATGAATACTTCTGGTAAAGACCATGTCGCCACATCACGAGAATTCGTTATTTCTACGATGGCGACATCAACGAGGCCGCCGATCTCATCGCCCGCACCGGCCTCTTCATGCTCACCCCGGTCGGCATCATCCCACCGAAACCCGAAGAGGTCCGCAACTTCGCCCGGCGCTACCGCACGCCCCTGGACGTCCTCCGCCCAGCACCTCCCCGAGGTGGTCGGTTAGACCACGGCCTCGACGATCTCGGCGCGGGGGCTGCCGACGCGCTCCAGGGCGTCGTAGAACGCCTTCGGTTCGGCCCAGTCCTAGGGCGCGAACGCACTGGGCCGGCACCGAGGCGGCCGCCGAGTTCGAGGGCTATCGGGAGGGTGCCGTCAATGCCGCCGAGCGCGTCAGCCGCGGATGCTCGAAGAACTCGAGCCGAATAGCGCCCGCATCGAGATCGAACGAGCGGATCTCGGCAGGACACTGCGTCAACATAGACACAGCGGATCAAACGTGTCACGTCAGCGAAAGGTCGACTGAACAGAGCAAGCGAGGGAGGCATCATGACAGTGGTCCAGAACTTCATCGACGGCAAGCTCGTCGACTCGGTCGGCGGTGCGACTATGGCGCTCGTCGACCCTGCCACCGGCGAGCAGTACGGCACCGCCCCGGTGTCCAACGAACAGGACGTCGACAATGCGTACGCGGCGGCGGCCAGGGCGTTCTGTGACTGGAAGCGCACGACGCCGTCGCACCGCCAGAAAGCGCTGTTGGATTTCGCGGACGAGGTGGCGAATGCCGCCGACGCGCTTGTCGAGGCCGAGGGCCGCAACACCGGCAAGCCGAGACACGTCACCTCGGCCGTAGAGATTCCGCAGATGCTGGACCAGACCCGATTCTTCGCGGGGGCGGCGCGGGTACTCGAGGGCAAGTCCGCCTGCGAGTACCTGGCGGGCCATACCTCGTGGATCCGCCGGGAGCCGGTCGGCGTCATCGGGCAGGTGACGCCGTGGAATTACCCGATGATGATGGCCATCTGGAAGTTCGTTCCCGCGATCGCCGCGGGCAATACCGTGGTGATCAAGCCGAGTGACACCACCCCGGTGACCACGATGATGCTGGCCGAACTGGCCTCGAAACATCTGCCGCCAGGCGTGCTCAACGTGGTAACCGGTGACCGGGTGACCGGTGCGGCGGTGGTCGCACATCCGACCCCGCAGATGGTATCGATCACCGGTTCGGTGACCGCGGGCCGTGCGGTCGCGGAGTCGGCCGGAGCCCGCCTGAAGCGCACACATCTGGAGTTGGGCGGCAAAGCGCCGGTAATCGTGTTCCCCGATGCCGATATCGCTGCTGCCGCCGTGGGTATCGCGGCCTCCGGCTATTTCAACGCCGGGCAGGATTGCACGGCGGCCACCCGGGTGCTCGGTCACGCGTCGGTGGCCGAAGATCTGACCGCGGCGCTGGCCGAGCAGGCCGCAAGTGCGACAACGACTTTCGGCAAGGCCACCGACGACGAGAATGCCTGGGTGCCACCGGTCAACAACGCGAACCAACTACAGCGGGTGCTCGGCTTCCTCGGCGAGGTACCCGATCACGCTTCGGTCGTGACCGGTGGACACCGGCAGGGCGACCAGGGGTATTACGTCGAGCCGACGGTCATCGGCGGGCTGCGGCAGTCCGACCGGCTGAGCCAGCACGAGATCTTCGGCCCGGTGATCACCGTGCAGTCGTTCACCGACGAAGACGAGGCGATCCGGTGGGCCAACGGCGTCGAATACGGGCTGGCGTCCTCGGTGTGGACCAAGGATGTGTCGCGGGCGCTGCGCGTATCGGCCGCACTCGACTTCGGCTCGGTGTGGATCAACACCCACACCGCGCTGATCGCCGAGATGCCGCACGGCGGGTTCAAGTCGTCCGGGCATGGCAAGGATCTGTCGATGTACGGGCTGGAGGACTACACCCGCGTCAAGCATGTCATGGCCAAGATCGACTAGCCCAGATATCGCGCCCGCTCACGAACTCATTTGCGTGGCAGCCGAATCCGAGACCACGATATCGAGTTCAGCTGCCGCGTAGCGGGCGCGCAGGACCTTTTTGTCGACCGCTGTCCTCAGCCGCGTAGTGCCGAGGCGAAAATCGCTGGCAGAGCGGCGATGCCGAGGTTTTTCGCGAAGTCGGTCAGGCACCGCAGGGTCGTGGCGCCGGTGCTGTTGGTGACGAACCACGGCGGCTGCGGCGAGAGACCGAATTCGCCGTGCAGCAGCGACCGCGACGCGGGACGGAACGGACCGCGGACCACGGTTCGTTCCGGTTCGGCGATCAGCAATGCGTTGTGCACAACACCGATTCCGCTCTGGATATCGGCCAGTGTGTGCCCGGGGAACGCGCCCCACGAGGCGCGGGCGGTGAGATACCCCCAGGCCGGTCCCGGCGTTGATGGCGATGGTGCCGTACCGCAGCTCGGTCACCGCCGACTCGAACCGTTCGCCCAGCCGTTTGATCGTGGTGGGATGGGCGATGATGTTCGCGCCGAGCGTGCCCTCGGTCTCCGCATTGCTGGATCCGGCCTGATCAACTGTCACGCAGCGAGACGCTGATGGAGATGTCTCCGGACGAGTCGCGTTGGCCCGCAACGACTCCAGTCGGACCGAGCACCAGGAATCGGACCGAGCGCCCGATCGCCGCGCAGGATAGGGATTGTCGGTTCTGAGCCGCGCCCGTGAATGTCCGGATTGTCGACGAGCCAGGCGAGTTACGCGGCTGATGAGATCAATTGTCCGGTCGACGCGGTAGGGTCTGCCGAAAGGTTCGAGTGCTGGTCCCGTATCGAACCTCCTGCGCCGGTGGACACTTCGAGTCCCGGTGTCGCGAGCGATCTCGTTTCAACGGAACAGTCTGTGTCGGTGACTATTCGACTGGAGTGCTATGACCAGGGGATATCTGAGAAGTATTGCAGCGCTCACCGCAATGGTCGGGGCGACGACGACCTGTATTGCCAACGCACCCGCCATTGCGGAATCCGGAGAGGTCGATTCCGGTGGCATGCACATCGTCGCATCGGTGGACCGGAACGATGTTTTCCCGGCCGGGGACGATACCGCAGTGGGAGTCCCGTTCGCGCACGCGGTGAAGGTGTCCGGCAATTACTCGGTGTCTCTGAGCGGCGTTCCATCCGTTCGCAGCGGGGAAATTGCGGTCGGATACGTGGTCGGTTGCGCCGTGGATCTCTCCAACGGCATCACCCTCGGGATTGCGCCAGCCGTAGGCGCCAGCGTGGGTATCGCACCGTCGGCCGCGTTGACCCTGAGCATGGACTCGTCACCCAGCGTCACTTTCGCAATTCAACCGAACGCTTCCGTCAATGCGGGTGTCGCCGGAACGCTCCAGGTAACCCTCGCACCGGGGGCCGTCACGGCGGTGGTTATCGGTGCGGCCAGCCTGGATCCGGACGCGACGTTCCCCTATACATTCGGCCATACCAACACGCCACTGAACGTCAGCGCATGCGCGTCGCCCGCATCGGCCATGCCGTTCGTCACCGTGCGCGCCGACGGTGCCAGCGGAACCGCCCAGACAACCGGCTATGGAACACAATTCGTGTTCTAGCAGACGCTAGCGCAGCGTGGCGCCATCTTCTCCGCTGCGCTGAGACCTGTCATCGCGCCACTGCCTGGGGCTGCGGCCGTACCTGTTGCGGAACCAGCGGGAGAAGTTGCTGGGCGTGGAGAATGCCAGCATCTCGGCGATCTCGGTCAGCGAGTGCCGGCGATTCGCCACCAGGTGCTGCGCCAGTTCGGCGCGGGTGGCGTCGAGCAGCGCGGTGAAAGTCTGCCCCTCGGCGCCAAGTTGCCGGTGGACGGTGCGGCGGTCGACGCCGAGACTGCGCGCGATCTGTTCGATCGAACAGCGCCCGGTGGGCAACATGAGTTCGATGAGTTCACGCACCCGGTCCGATGTCGTTGCCGTGTGGTCGATGTGGGCCGGACCAAGAAACTGCTGGGCATAGGCGCGCAGCTGCGGGTCGGACAGCGCATTGTTCGCATCGAGATCTGTTGTGTAAGTGATTATTCCGCTGAAGTTCTGGTCGAACGCGACGTTCGGCCCGAAGATGCGGTGATGGCGGTGGATCTCACGCGGCGCGGCGTGGGTGAATCGGACTTCCACCGGCTGCCAGCCGGTTCCGAGGAAGCCACGAAGTATTCCGTGGAGCACGCCGACGGCGAGTTCGATGGCCTGCCGGGTTTCGCCGGGCTGCCCGATATCCAGCGCGAGGCGAATCGTGGCGATGCCATTGCTCTCGGTCAGCCGGGTGTGCAGGGACTCGTTGTACATGTGCTCATGCCGAGCCATGACGCGCAGCGCACTGCGGACGTTCGGCTCTTCCCGGATGAGCAGGCTCAGCGGGCCGAGATTCGCGAAACGGCGGCGCTCGGCGAGCTGGAGCCCGAGGTCCTCGCAATGCGCTTCGGCTGCCGAGCGTTCGAGCAGGCCAGCGATTGCGGCGGCGGGAACCCAACGGTCCTGCAGGCTCAGGCTGGCCGGATCCAGCCCGGCTTCGCGGACGAGCCGGACCGGATCGAGACCGAGCGACCTGCCGAGTTCCACATAACCGTGCAATGCGGCATAGCGCCCCAGCGGCTTCACACTCACCCTTCCGCCATGTCCCGATATGAATACATTTCCGTCCCGCAAGGATAAGCACCGAGCCTTGATCTGACTTACTGTGGTTCCTATCACAGCGAGTTGATCGGTGAAAACGGAAGACGCCGTGATCGGTGAGCGCACCCGGCACGGTTCTTCCACCGACATCTCGCACTCGATTGTTCGGCAGCCGTCGGCGTCCGCTCGGGGCGCGCAACGGCGAATCACTGGACACATCCCGTCGGACCCGACCGCCGACCGCACCCCCGCGTGATGCGTGCGGTCGAAAGGAGATGCACTGTGGCACAAGCTGTTCGCTTCTACGAGACCGGTAGCCCGGACGTGCTGCGCTGGGAAGAGGTGGAGGTGGGTGCGCCGGGACCCGGCGAGGTCCGCATCCGGCACGAGGCGGTCGGCCTCAATTTCGCCGACACCTACTTCCGCACCGGCCTGTACCCCGCGCCGCTACCTGCCAGTATGGGCGTGGAAGCGGCGGGGGTGGTCGAGGACATCGGTCCGGACGTCACCGATTTCCGGCCGGGCGACCGGGTCACCTACACCGGCAGCCCGCTGGGCGCCTATAGCACCGAGCGGGTGATGTCGGCCCAGCATCTGCTCGCGCTGCCGGACGCGATCACCTTCGAGACCGCAGCCGCCATGACCATGCGCGGCCTCACCACGGCCTATCTGTTGCGTCGCATCCATCCGCTGCGCTCCGGCGACACGGTGCTGCTGCACGCGGCGGCAGGCGGCGTGGGCCTGATCTTCACCCAGTGGGCAAAACTGCTGGGCGTCACGGTGATCGGAACGGTGTCGAGCGAGGAGAAGGCCGAGATCGCCCGGATGCACGGCTGCGATCACGTGATCATCTACACCCGCGAAGATGTCGCGAGCCGCGTGCGTGAGATCACCGACGGGACCGGCGTTCCGGTCGTCTACGACAGCATCGGCAAGACCACCTATCGGTCCTCACTGGACGCGCTGGCCCGCCGCGGCCTGCTGGTGTGCTTCGGCACCGCGTCGGGTCCGGTGCCGCCGATCGACGCCATGGAGCTGGTGGTGAAGGGCTCGCTGTTCGTCACCCGGCCCGCCTTGGCCGATTACATCGCCGATCCGGCCGAGCGGGCCGAACTGGCGGGCGAGCTGTTCGACCACGTCGCGGCGGGCCGGATCGGCATCGGCATCAACCAACGCTACGCGCTCGCCGATGCCGCCGGGGCGCACCACGATCTGGAATCCGGCCGGAGCATCGGCTCCTCGGTCTTCGTGCTCTGACACGCCTCGATCTCGGTTCTCCGCCCCCGCCCGGGCATCCGTACCGGATTCCGGCACAACGAAGGATTCATCATGACAGCCATTGCCCCGCTCACGGATTCAACGATTCGAGGATCGATCGGCGTCCGGCCGTTGACCTGCACGATCGGCGCCGAACTGCACGGCGTGGACCTCGCCGATGCGGCGCACGACGACACACTGTTCGCAGAGCTGCACACCTTGCTACTCGAGTACAAGGTGCTGTTCGTGCGTGACCAGGACATCAGCCGCGCCGATCATGTCACTCTCGCACGGCGTTTCGGTGAGCTGGAGGACCATCCGGTCGCGGGCAGTGATCCGGACCATCCTGGCCTGGTCCGCATCTACAAGGACCTCGACAGCCCGCCCGAGCATTACGAGAACGCCTACCACTGTGACGCCACTTGGCGGGCGAACCCGCCCATGGGCTGTGTGCTGCGCTGCGTAGAGACGCCGCTGGTGGGCGGCGACACGATCTGGGTGAACATGGTCGAGGCCTACCGTCGCCTGCCCGAACATGTGCAGACCCGCATCCAGGGGCTGCGGGCGCGACACAGCATCGAGGCCAGCTTCGGAGCCGCCATGTCGGAGGACAAGCGCCACGAACTCGCACAGCGCTTCCCCGATGCCGAGCACCCGGTGGTGCGCACGCATCCGGAAACCGGTGAGCAGATCCTGTTCGTCAACTCCTTCACGACCCACCTGGTCAACTACCACACACCCGAGAACGTGCGCTTCGGTGCCGATTACGCACCCGGGGCCGCGGAATTGCTGCACTACCTGATGCGGCAGGCCACCATCCCCGAGTACCAGGTGCGCTGGCGGTGGACGAAGAACAGCTTCGCCATCTGGGACAACCGATCCACCCAACACTATGCGGTACAGGACTACTGGCCCGCGGTTCGAAAGATGGAGCGCGCCGGGATCATCGGCGACCGCTCCTTCTGAACTCTCTTCTTCCCCAAAAAGATTCGATACCGATCGGAGTAATTCTCATGCATTTCCACGACGATTCGCTGTTCCCGGAGAACCAGGAGAAGCTCGTCATCACCGCCGCCCCCTATGGTCCGGAGTGGGAACTCGACGACTTCCGCGAGGATCTACCGCTGACCATGGACGAGCACGTCCAGGCCGCGGTCGACTGCTACAACGCCGGCGCCACGGTGTTGCACATCCACGTGCGCGAACTCGACGGCAAGGGCTCCAAGCGGCTGTCGAAGTTCAACGAGCTGCTCGGCCGCCTGCGCGAGGCGGTGCCGGATATGATCCTGCAGGTCGGCGGCTCTATCTCCTTCGCACCGGAAGATGAAGGCGCGGAGGCCAAGTGGCTGTCCGACGATGCCCGGCACATGCTCGCCGAGCTGGACCCGAGGCCGGACCAGGTCACCATCGCCATCAATACCAGCCAGATGAACATCGTCGAGCTGATGACCGATGACGACATCGCAGGCACCTCCTTCACCCGCCCCGAGGTGTACGAGGCCTACCGTGAGATGGTCGTCCCGGCCGGTCCGGCGTGGGTGGCCGAACACCTGAAGCGGTTGCAGGCCAACGGCATTCAGCCGCACTTCCAGCTCTCCAGCATCCCGCAGCTGGAGACCGTGGAGCGGTTGATCCGGCGCGGGGTGTACACCGGCCCGCTCATGCTGACCTGGGTCGGCATCGGCGGCGGCTTCGACGGGCCGAACCCCTACAACATGATGGAGTTCATCCGCCGCGTTCCGGACGGCGCGGTGCTCACGCTGGAAACCCTGATGCGCAGCTGCCTGCCGGTCAACACCATGGCCATCGCCATGGGCCTGCACGCGCGCTGCGGCAACGAGGACACCCTGTGGGGCCGCAAGGGTCAGAAGATGACCTCGGTGCAGCAGATCGAGCAACTGGTCCGGGTCGCGAACGAACTCGGCCGCGAGATCGCCACCGGCAAGGAGGCGCGCGAGATCTACCAGCTCGACGAGCGCTACGCCGATGCCGACGAGACGTTGGCCAAGATCGGCTTCGCCCCCAACCGCAAGCCCGGCCAGGTCGGATTCACCCACCACGCCTGAGCTCCGGTGCGCGCACACCGTCTCTGCGCACCGGATTTGTAGGAGCACCAATGGAGTTGCACACTACCGCCACCGGGACGGACGGCTGCCCTGCCGCCGTCCCGGGCCTGGCGGCCACCCGCACCACCGCAGCCCGCCGGGTATATCCGTGGGTCGTCTTCACCCTGGCCTTCGGTCTGCTACTGGCCGACTACATGTCACGCCAGGTTCTCAGCGCTGTATTTCCGTTCCTGAAAACCGAATGGGCACTGTCGGATTCGAAGCTGGCCTCGCTCAGCAGCATCGTTGCCCTCATGGTCGGCCTGCTGACGCTGCCGCTGTCACTGCTGGCCGACCGATGGGGCCGGGTACGCAGCCTGGTTCTGATGGCGGTGCTGTGGAGCGCAGCCACCGTGCTGTGCGCGACGGCCACCGGCTACGACCAGATGCTCGGCGCCCGTTTCCTGGTCGGGGTCGGTGAGGCCGCCTACGGCAGCGTCGGCATTGCGGTGGTTCTCAGCGTATTCGCCCCGCGCGTACATGCCGCGCTGAGCGGCGCGTTCATGGCAGGCGGCTCATTCGGATCGGTCCTCGGCGTCGCCTTCGGCGGCATCATTGCCGTCCAGTTCGGCTGGCGATGGGCGTTCGCCACCATGGCAATAGTCGGCCTGATCCTGGCCGCGCTGTTCCGAACCCTGATCAGCGACGTGAAGCTGGCCCGCCACGCCGCGGACCCGGCGCCCACGCCGCGCGCGAGCGGCGTCGGGTTCCGCGCGCCGGTCTCGACACTGTTCACCAACCCGGCGGTGCTGTGCGCCTACCTCGGTAGCGCACTGCAGATCTTCACCGCCGCGGTACTGCTGTCGTGGATGCCGAGCTTCTTCAACCGCTACTACGACCTCGCCCCGGACAAGGCGGGCGCGATCGCCTCGATATTCGTGCTCCTGGTCGGAGCGGGCATGGTGGGCTGCGGGATCGTGACCGACCGGGTCGGCCGCACCGATATGTCGCGCAAATGGACTACCGCGATCGGGTTCTGCCTGGTCTCGCTGATCTGTCTCACCGTCGGCTTCAGCCTGGAACACGGTGCGCCGCAACTGGTTCTGATCGGCATCGGTGCGCTGTTCTCCGGCGGATCGTCCGGACCGACCGCGGCCATGGTCGCCAATCTCACCCATCCCTCGGTGCGGGCCTCGGCCTTCGGCACCCTCACCCTGGCCAATAGCCTGCTCGGCCTGGCCCTCGGGCCGTTCGTCGTCGGCGTGCTCGCCGACCACCTCGGTCTCGCCGCCGCGCTGCGGCTGGCGCCGCTGACCTACCTCATCGCCATTGCCGCGCTGATTCTCGGCAAGCGCGTCTACCCGGCCGGACTGCGCAGGCTGGCCGCACTGAATCCCGCTGCACCGCAATGATTCTCGAAAGGAGGTGCCGCACACCATGAGCAGCACCATCGAACCGACCGTCGTCATCGTGCCCGGACTGCGCGACCATGTGGACGACCATTGGCAGACCCTGCTCGCCGACCGGCTCGACCGGGTGCAGACGGTACCGCCCCTGGAACACGACAAGCTCAGCCGGGAAGCGCGGGTCGCCGCACTCGACGCCGTGCTCGGCAAGATCGAGGGACCCGTCGTCCTCGTCGCACACAGCGCGGGCGTCATGACCACCGTGCACTGGGCACAGCAGGCGACGCGGCCGGTGCGAGGCGCGCTGCTGGCTACCCCACCGGACTTCGAAGCACCACTGCCGCAGGGGTATCCGTCGATCGAGGAACTCCAATCCCACGGCTGGACTCCCACCCCGTGGCGGCGGCTGCCGTTCCCGAGCATCGTTGCTGCCAGTACCACCGACCCGCTCGCTGCCTTCCGGCGCACGGCGGCGATGGCCGAGGCATGGGGCAGCCGCCTGATCGATCTCGGCGATGTCGGCCACCTCAATCCGGCCTCCGGCTACGGCTACTGGCCGCGTGCGCAGGAGCTGCTGCGGGAACTGCTCGATATGACCGCGCGGGTCGCGACCGGCGCGGAGGTCACCGGATGAACAAGGTCTTCGACTCGGCGGCGGCCGCCGTTGCCGACATCACCTCCGGATCGTCGCTGGCCGTCGGCGGATTCGGATTGTGCGGCATTCCCGATGCGCTCATCGCGGCCATTGCCGCGGGCGGGGCCTCGGATCTAGAGGTGGTCTCCAACAACTGCGGCACCGATCAACACGGGCTCGGAATTCTATTGGCGGCCAACCGAATCCGCCGCATTACCGCCTCCTATGTGGGCGAGAACAGCGAATTCGCCCGCCAGTACCTGTCCGGCGAGCTCGAGGTCGAGCTGACGCCGCAGGGCACGCTCGCCGAGAAACTGCGCGCGGGCGGGGCTGGTATTCCCGCCTTCTTCACCCCGGCCGGTATCGGCACACCCGTTGCCGAGGGCGGACTGCCCTGGCGATACGACCCCGACGGTTCGGTCCTGATCGCGTCACCGCCCAAGGAGATCCGGGCCTTCGGCGGCCGCTGGGGTGATGCGAGCTATGTGCTCGAAGAGTCCATCACCACCGACTTCGCGCTGGTGCACGCGGTGCTCGGCGACACCGCCGGCAATCTGGTGTTCAACAAATCGGCACGCAACTTCAACCCGCTGGCGGCCACGGCCGGACGCATCTGCATCGCTCAGGTCGAAAACCTGGTTCCCGCAGGCGATCTCGACTCCGCGCAGGTCCATCTGCCCGGCCTGTTCGTCGACCGCATCGTGCATACCGGAACACAGGCCAAACAGATCGAGAAGTACACCCTCGCCCAGGAGCGCTGAAATGACCACAGTCACAACCACTCTCGGCTGGACTCGCACCGAGATGGCCGCTCGCGCCGCCCGGGAGCTGCGCGACGGGGAATACGTCAACCTGGGCATCGGCCTGCCGACAATGATCCCCGACCACCTGCCCGACGACGTGCACGTGACCCTGCATTCCGAGAACGGAATCCTCGGCACCGGCCCCTACCCGACCTCCGGCGAGGTCGACGCCGACCTGATCAACGCGGGCAAGGAGACCGTCACCACCGTTGCGGGTGCGTCGTTCTTCGACTCCGCGACGAGTTTCGGCATGATCCGCGGCGGTCACATCGACACCGCCGTCCTCGGCGGCATGCAGGTCTCCGCCACCGGCGATCTGGCGAACTGGATGGTGCCCGGTCGGATGGTCAAAGGCATGGGCGGTGCCATGGATCTCGTGCACGGCGCGCGCCGCGTCATCGTGCTCATGGAGCACACCGACAAGACCGGCGCATCGAAGATCGTGCCCCACTGCACGCTTCCGCTCACCGGCGCACGCGTGGTGCACCGCATCATCACCGATCTCGCCGTCATCGACGTCACCCCCACCGGGCTGGCGCTGCGCGAATGCGCGCCCGGCGTCACCGAGCACGACGTCCGGGCCGCCACCGCCGCCCCGCTCACCGTGACGCCCTCCTGAACCGCCCGCACCTGCCCCCTACTTCGACTACCAGCGAAGGCCTTCCGTGCTGAACCTCGCCGTACTGCTCGAGGACACCGCGCGTCGCTGCCCAGCCGACGACGCCACCGTTCTCGGGGACGAACGCCTCACCTACGCCGAACTCGACACCCGCGCCAACCAGGTCGCCAACCTGCTCGTCGACCGCGGCATCGAACCCGGTGACAAGGTCGCCCTCTGCTGCCCCAACCTGCCGGAATTCCCCATCATCTACTACGGCATCCTCAAAGCGGGCGCAGTCGTCGTTCCGCTCAACATCCTTTTGCGGCCCCGCGAAATCGCCTACCACCTCACCGATTCCGAAGCCGACGTGTTCTTCTGCTTCGCGGGCACCGCCGACCTGCCGACGGGCGAATACGGGTACAAAGGCTTCCAGCACGCACCGGGCTGCCGGGACTTGGTCCTGATCACCACCGACCCGGCCGCACCCTCGCCCTACGACGATGTCGACACCCTGGCCAGGGCCATCGCGGCACAACCGGAGCGGTTCGACACCATCGCCCGGCGGCCCGACGACACCGCGGTCATCCTCTACACCAGCGGAACCACCGGACAGCCGAAGGGCGCCGAACTCACCCACGCCAATATGGTCATGAACGCGCTGACCGCCAATCGCCTGTTCGACAACAACCCGGCACGCCGGGACGTGCATCTGGTGACACTGCCGCTGTTCCACTCGTTCGGCCAGACCATCAACATGAATGCGGGCCTGTCGGTCGGCGCCACCCTGGTACTGATGCCGCGCTTCGACGCCGCGACCGCCCTGCAACAGATGGCCGATGAGCACGTCACCTTCTTCGCCGCCGTGCCGACCATGTACTGGGCGCTGCTCAACACCGACACCGACGGGATCGCCGTCGACCGCATCGCCAGCAATCTGCGCAAGGCGATCTCCGGCGGCGCCGCGCTTCCCGTCGAGATGCTGTCCCGGTTCGCCCAGCGATTCGGGGTCCGGATCCTCGAAGGCTACGGCCTGTCGGAGACCTCACCGCTGGCGATATTCGCCGATCCGGACCGCGAGCCTAGGGCCGGATCGATCGGAATCCCGGTGTGGGGCATCGAAGCCCGCCTCATCGACCAGGACTGGAACACTGTCACCGATATCGGCGAGATCGGGGAGATCGCGCTGCGCGGTCACAACGTCATGAAGGGCTACCTCAACCGGCCCGAAGCCACCGCCGAAGTCATGCGCGACGGCTGGTTCCGCACCGGCGATCTCGCCCGCCGCGACGCCGACGGCTTCTTCTGCATCGTCGACCGCGCCAAGGACATGATCGTGCGCGGTGGATTCAACGTCTACCCACGCGAAATCGAAGAGGTGCTGCTCACCCACCCTGCGGTGTCCCTCGCCGCCGTGATCGGAATCCCCGACGGACGGTACGGCGAGGAGATCAAGGCCTACGTCGTCCCCGAAACCGGCACCGCGACAACGGAATCCGAACTCATCGCATGGTGCCGGGAGCAGCTGGCCGCCTACAAGTACCCGCGCGTCATCGAGTTCACCGACGCACTGCCCATGACGGCCAGCGGCAAGATCCTCAAACGCGAACTCGCGGACGCCGATTCAGCGTCTTGACATAGCGGGCTGCCATTTACCGGGCACGGTCCGCGTCTACCCCGACCCTGCCCACTCACCAACGAAGATGAGGAAACCCATGAAGATGAGGAAAGTATCCATTACCGCGGCACTGGCCGCCACCGCCGTGGCCGTCACGACGGCAACCGCACAGGCCGCTCCCACCACGGACGGCGAATCCGGCGCCGTCCATTACGAAGTCACCCGCAGTGGCGACTCCGCGATCCTCGCCGTCAGCGGCGGCACACTACGCCACCTCGATCAACAGCTCGTGCTGTTCGACCGCACCGATCAACCGGTCGCCGCCATCCCACTGACCTACCGTATCGACAACACCGCCTACCCGATCACCGCGAGCATCGACGGCACCACCGCGACCCTGACACCGTCGAAAAACGACGGCCGACCCGCCACGCATATTGCTGCCAGCGACATCGTGACCGTCGAACAAGCCGCCACCCAGGTGGCCGAATCCTTCACCCCCCGCGACGCGCAGGCGTTGGGCGCCTTTGCCCAACGCGCCGCCATCGGCGCCGCGGTCAGCGCCGTGGTCGGAGCCGTCATCGGGGCCGGAGTCGGCTGCCTGGCCGGCGGAGCCGTCGGCGCCGCCATCTCCAGCCCCGTCATATTCCTGCTGGCGCCCTTCGTCGGTGCCACCGTCGCCGGATGTGTCCTGGGCGCAGCCACCCTCGGTGCGGTCGGATCCATGGCCGGAATCGTCTTGGCGGGCGGACCCATCACCCTGTTCTCCGCCATCCAGTACTTCTCCACGATCCTCGCCCCCTGCCCGCCCGAACTCCCCTCCTGCAAAGACCCGGCACAACCCGCCGCACCCGCGAAATAGCCCCCACTGAGACCGCGCGCCCAGGCCCCTACCTGGGCGTGATGCGCATATCGTTTTAAATATATTTAAGGAGTGATTGAAATGGCTAAAAAAGCACCTGATGTTGGAGATTATAAAT
>NZ_JBEXLC010000113.1:0-29253 GCF_040609795.1 Nocardia sp. NPDC004604 | reverse complement strand
CTCGGCCGCGGGTCAGGTAGTGCCGATTCGCCATCGGCACGGCTGCGCGGCCGAGTTGCTCGGCGGTGCCGTCGGCGATGACGGCACCGGCCGCATGGTTACACCAATTCGGGTACGCGCAGGTGGGCGAGTGCCAATTCGAACTCGCCGATGTCGGTCACCTGCATGCCGGCTTGCCCAGCGATTCGGTCCCGCATGGCGGTCGCCTGGTCGCGGTTGCGTTCCATCGCATCGGCGTTGTCGAAGGTGACAGACGAAACGCCCCGCCCGGATGCCCGGTCGACCAGCAGACTGGCGCTGCAGAACCCCTCGAGGCCTTCCATTGCGGGTAGGGCTTGGGACTTGTAGGTGTCGATCGCCGAGTCGGCCCGAGCCGGGTCCATCTTGCTCCAGACCACGCGGGCGCATGCGCCCTCGCGGGAGCGGTGGTCCCGATGCAAGGCGGCAATCTCCCACTGTTCGATCAGTGCGCCGCCGCGGAACGTCTCAGCGGCACGATCCCGAATCGAGCGAACGCGCTCCGCGCTATTGCGCATCGCGTCCTCGGTTTCCCACGCGGTCGTCGCGATGCACCGGCCGGACTTCCGGTCGACCAGCAGCGACAGCCCGATACAGCCGGGTATGTCTTCCAGAGCCGGCAATGTTACGTCGCGAACATGCGCAATCCCGGCATCGATAGCGGAGGGTTGCGCCTGAATAGTGGTAGAACGTGCGTACACGATCCACCCCCTCGGGGTGTTCAGGGCAGCGCCCCGATGGCGCCACCGGTAAGTTCACACTGCTCCGCCATTCCCGCAATGGCAATAGCGGATGGCCTCCCAGCACACTCTCCGCAACTTACCGCGATCGACAGCGGGGCGCGTATTTTCGTACTGTAGAACATATGAGCGAACAGGAGTTGGTCGGCCGATCCGGCTTACCTGCGGGGGTGCGGGAGTTTCGGGGCGACTTCGAAGGGCATATCACCGTGCGGGCCGGGGCAACGGGGGTGGATGCGCTCGAAAGGTATGCGGGGCAGCGGAATATAAAGTTCACCCATATCGTGCTGGCGCGGGGGCGGGTATGTGATCAGCCCATGGTGACGGTACGGCGGTCCGGAACGCTTGCGGCGGTACGGGATTCGGTATCCGAACTGGTCGAGGACATGCGCGGCGCCGGATTCGCCGTTGTGCGGGTGAAGCTGGAGGCGTCACCATGGGCTGATGGGGTGCCCGAAACCGATACCGCAGCAAGGGAACTGGGCGATGGGTACTACTTCGAGCATCACATCAAGCTGGTGCTCGACGCCGAGGACGATCTTGCTCGACTGTCCGCGATAGCCGTGGCGCACCAGGCGCATCTGTCGGCGAATGCGCGGCGGGTGCGGGCGGACGGACGGCTCGAACGGTTTGTCACGCAGCGGTGCCGGTCGGTGGGGAACCGGGGTGCCGAGTCGCGGTTCGACGCGTTGTTGACGGCGCTGGCCGACTACGAAGTGCGCTCGGCCGAGCGGGAATTCGTGGTGTTCGACACGGCCGAATCGATCGATGACGGATGGATCGTCGAGGAAGTGGCGGCGTCGTGAGCTGGTCGCACTTCACCGACGCCGAGGATTCCGCCTGCTGGGTCGCCGCCCGCCGCGAAGCGATCGATCACGTGCTGGCGGCCATCGCCGCCTCGGAGTGGTCATCGCGGTTGGTATTGCGCGGCAGTCTGCTGATGAAAACCTGGTTCGGCGCATGGGCGCGGGAACCGGGCGATCTGGATTTCGTCGTGCGGGTCGAGCTATGGCGGATCGGCGAACCGTCGTTCTTGGAGATGTTCGCGGACCTCGCGCGTGATGTGGCAGCACGCTCCCGCGAGCCGGGCAGTCGGGTATGGATCGACGCCAGAGTCGTCGAAGTCACGGGCCTCGGCGACAAATACATCTTCGGCGAGGGGGGCGGCGAGCGGCTGGTGCTGTCTTGGCAGGGGCGTGGACAGGTGGGCACCCTGCAACTCGATTTCGCCTACGACGAGAAGTTGTTCGAGCCACCGGAACGGACCGAGATTCCACGGCTCGCCAGTCCCGGTCCCCCGGCCGCGCTGTGGGCGGTGAGCAGGCCTTTGGCGTTGGCGTGGAAGGCCATGTGGCTGGCTGTGGATCACCACGGTGGCTTCGGTGCGCGCGCCAAGGATCTCTATGACGCGGTGCTGCTCGCCGAGCACTGCGTGCTGCCGTGGCAATTGTTCGAGCAGGTGCTCGGCACACAGCCGTATCGCTGGTTCACGGCGCGGCGCCCGCCGCTGCGCATGTTTCTCGCGGCGGCCAATGGCGTCGAGTGGCGCGAATTCGCCGAGCAGCACCCGCATTTGGCTCATGCGCACGAGGAACTCGTCTGGCGGTTCGTGGCCGGGCTCATCCCGACATTGCCGTACGAGACGCGGGCGCTGTACCGCACGCTGCTCACCGACCGCGCGGTGGAGGTATCCGAACTGCGCGCCGTGCTGGCTTCTGGTGGGTTGCCCGCGGTTGCCGAACGGGTCGCCGAATCCGGCTGGTCGACCCTCGAACAGGTGGTGCTGGTCCGCAAACTGCTCGGCCGCGCCGAATGCTCGCTGCATCAGGCGGCTGGCCTGGTGGCGGCGATGCGGCGCGGGCTGGTGCGATCGGCGAGCGACTATCGCGGACTCGGCGATCCGCATCGAATCGCGACGGCTCTGGCTCCTTACGTCTGATCCCGCGCATCGTCCCGACCGGAACGACGGTCGGTGGACGATGGGCGAGATCTGTTCGCGCGCGACGATTCGGCACCCCACCTTGGCCAGCGCGAGCCCGGGGAAGTCGACCCGGAAGTCGCCGTCGGCCGGGAGGGCGAGGATATTGCTCCACCGCCGGACCGGGGACGCCCGCTCGCCGGGCCGCACGCCGACGTCGATGATCCGGCTATGCCGCTCGTGCACTCCGCGCACGCGAAAGCCGTAGCGAATAAGCCTATTTCGTGGCTGCCGCCAGTTCGATCAGGCGGGCGCGGATGACATCGGGGCGCTCGTCGGCGACGAAATGTCCACAGCCGGTGACGGGTTCGAAGGTGTAGTCGTCGGCATTGGCGGTATCGGCGGCGGCGAGGGATGGGTGGACGGCGACGTCCTCGACGCCGAAGACCGCGCGGATCGGGATGGTGATGCGGCGGCGTTCCGGATTGCGTGCGGCATCGGGGACTTCGCGCAGCCAGAAGGTTCGGTAGGTGTCGGTGGCGGCGCGGGCGCAGACCGGATCGCGGAAGCGGTCGGCGAAGAGGCGCACCGCCTCGCGGTCGAAGGCGCCGTGGTCGGTGATCGCGGCGCCGATGAGTCGTTCGAGGAACTTGGTGCGCTGTTGTAACGGCACACCCACGGTGGCGACCAGGGGTTGATAGGTGAGGAAGCGCCAGAGGTGGCGCAATACCGTCGGTACCGGAACCCATGGATGCGCCATATTCAGCACGAGGTAGCCGTCGAAGCGCTCGGGTTCGCGCAGCACCATGCGATATCCGACGTAACCGCCCCAGTCGTGGCCGACCAGCAGCACGCGGCCCAGGCCGAGCGCATCGAGGAGTGCGAGCACATCGGAGGCGACATCCTCCTTCGCCCACCGATGCGGTGCGGGGCCGGACCAGCCATAGCCCGGCAGATCGGGCGCGATGATCCGGAGCCCATCGGGTGGGTCGGCGAGCAGATGCCGGTAGGCGTAATGGTGCTCCGGCCAGCCGTGCAAGAGCACGACCGGCCGACCGTCGACCGGTCCGGCCTCGGTGACGTGGAATCGGACATCGCGGGCGGTGATGAACGACCGGCGCACACCGGGGATGACTGGCGGTTCGGAGACAGCGGTACCGTCGGTAACGGGCATATGGTCACCATAGTTCGCCCGGGGTCTGCCGAACACCTTCCGTGGGCGGATCCGAACGACCTGCTGTGGGCGGACAGCGAACCGTACGCGCCGCTGGACCACGATCAGCCGGAGGATCACACTGGAGGTGTGTTCCAGCGGATCGTGGTGGGATACGACGACTCGCCCGGCGCCCGCGAGGCTCTTCGACTGGCGCTCGAGTTGGCCGCCGAGCATAGATCCGCGCTCACCGTCGTCGCCGTGGAGGAACATCGGCCGCTGTATCGGCCGGTGATCGGTGAGATCGAGGAGGAGCGCTCGGTCGAGGAGGAGACCAGCCGCCGCTGGCTGGCCGCGGCCGCCGCGACGGCAGCCGAACGCGGCATTGCCATCGAAGCCGAGATCCGCGCCGGACACTCCGCCCGCGAACTCGCCATCGCCGCAACGCATCACGTGGCGGATCTACTCGTCCTGGGCCGCAGCGGCCATTCGGCGATCTGGGGTCGCTTCATCGGAACGACCGCCGAGAAGGCCGCCCGACACGCCGATTGCTCGGTGCTGATCGCTCAGACCGGGCATGCGCCGAAGTGAGTCGCTGCACGGCGCGCGGTTCGCCGCCGGGATCAGGCCGTGAACGGTAGATTGCCGCCATGGCACTGCCCCGGGAATTCCTCGATATCGCTGAGCGGGTGAACAACTGGGGGCGGTGGGGCGATGACGACGAGATCGGCACACTCAATCTCATAACCGATGAGGTCGTCCGGAATGCCGCTGCCACGGTGCGCACCGGGCGCCGGGTCTCGTTGGCGGTTCCATTGCAGCAGCACGGAATTCAGACCGGACTGATACCGGGACGGGTCAATCCACTGCATTCGATGATCGCGCTGAACTGGGAGATGTTCGGACCGGGACTGGTCGCCACCAGCGACGACGTGGTGACAATGGGACTGCAGGCCGCCACCCACTGGGATGCGCTGACCCATATCTCGCATTCCGGCCGGATCTACAACGGACGTCCGGCCGACACCATCACCGCGCACGGCGGCGCCGCCTTCAGCGGTATCGATAAGGCCCGCCATATCGTCTCGCGCGGTGTCCTGCTCGATATCGCGGCCGCCCATGGCGTCGATCGTCTCCCCGGCGACCACGCCGTCGGGCCCGAGGACCTGCTGGCCGCCGAGGAATTGGCGCGCACCCGGGTCCGTGCCGGGGATGTGGTGCTGGTGCGGACCGGCCAGATGCGGTTGTATCTAGCGGGCGACAAACAGGGGTATGCCGTTCCCGCACCAGGACTTTCGGTGCGCAGTCCGGAATGGTTCCACGCCCGCGATGTCGCGGCCGTCGCGAACGACACCCTGACCTTCGAGATCTTCCCGCCGGAGCTCGCGGACGGGTGGCTCGCGGTGCACGCACTGCACCTGGTCGAGATGGGCATGCTGCAGGGGCAGAACTGGAATCTCGAGGAGCTGTCGCGGATCTGCGCGGCCGAGGGGCGCTACGAATTCCTGCTCAGCGCAATGCCCGAGCCGTTCGTCGGCGCCACCGGAACGCCGGTCGCACCGGTCGCGATCTTCTGACCAACGGTGCGGACCCGCACCACCGGGACACGCCGAACCAGCTCGGCGACTGAAAACCAGGTGAATCGAGGGCTATCGACGAGGTAGGAATTGCTCATGCCGTCTGACTTCGCCCCGGGTTTGTTCGCAGGACAGGATCTCGCAGCGCGCGTCGAGCATGCCGAACGCACCCTGATCGAGGAAGGTGCACGCGCGGCCGCGCGCCGGAATCCGCAAGAGCGAGTGCTGCTGCACCCCATCGGCAGTGGCGTCGCGGTATGGGCGGGTGCGGGATCGCCGCTCGACAAGGTCGTCGCCGTCGGAATGGACGGTGCGTTCGACGACGCCGAGCTCGATGCCGTCGAACAGGCCTTCGCCGAGCGCGACGCACCGGTGCAGTTCGAGGTGTCGACCCTCGCCGACCCCGCCGTCGTCGAATGCCTGACCCGCCGCGGCTATGTGCTGTTCGGCTTCGAGAATGTCCTCGGTTTGCGACTCGACCCAGGCCGGAAGGCGCAGCTGGCCGATGGCGTGGAGATCCGCGATGTCGGCCACGAGGAATTCGATACCTGGGTGAATGTCGTTGTGGACGGCTTCGCCACGCCGGATACCCAGGGTGTCGCCTCGCACGAGGAGTTCCCGCGCGAGGCGATCGAGCGCGCCGAGCGGGACCTCACCGCGACAACCGGTTTCGTCGGTTCACTGGCCTGGATCGGCGGCGTGCCCGTCGGAGGCGCGAGCCTTCGCCTCAGCGACGGCATTGCCCAACTGTGCGGTGCGGCGACCCTGCCCGAATTCCGCCGACGTGGTGTACAGGGCTCACTGCTGTCGATGCGCCTCGCCGCCGCGGCGGTCGCGGGCTGTGACCTCGCGGTGGTGACCACACTGCCCGGTTCGAAGTCACAGCAGAACGTGCAGAAGCTGGGCTTCCAACTGCTCTATCCGCGCGCCATCCTGGTCCGCTAGTACCGGCCGAAGGCGAGCGCGACATTGTGCCCGCCGAATCCGAACGAATTGTTGATCGCGTACTCGATCTCCTGGTGGCGCGCCTCACCGTGCACCACATCGAGATCGATCTCGGGATCGAGGTTGTCCAGGTTCAGCGTCGGCGGCACGACGCCGTCGCGGATGCTGAGCACGGTGAGGATCGATTCGAGTGCGCCCACCGCGCCGATGGAATGTCCCAGCGCGGATTTCGGCGCGTAGACCGAGGCGTGGTTGCCGACGGCCTTGTTGATGGCGCGCGCCTCGGCGACATCGCCGATCGGTGTCGCGGTGGCGTGCGCGTTGATGTGGGTGATGTCCTTCGGCGTCAGGCCCGCGGTCTGCATCGCCCGTGTCATCGCGCGGGCGGCGCCATCGCCATCCGGTGCCGGAGCCACCAAATGGTAGCCATCGGAGGTGATTCCGGCGCCGAGCAGCCGCGCGTGGATGGTCGCGCCGCGCGCCTTGGCGTGCTCCTCGGTTTCCAGGACCATCAGCGCACCGGCCTCGCCGAAGACGAAGCCGTCGCGATCCTTGTCGAACGGACGGGAGGCGCCCTTCGGGTCATCGTTGCGTGTGCTCATGGCGCGCATCATGGTGAATGCCGCGATCGGCAGGACGTCGATGTAGCCCTCGACGCCGCCGGTGACGACCATATCGGCGTCACCCATCGCGATCATGCGCCACGCGTTGGCAATCGCCTCCGAACCGGACGAGCACGCCGAGACCGGGGTGATCACTCCGGCCCTGGCCTTCAGTTCCAGACCGACGACGGCCGACGGGCCATTGGGCATGATCATCTGCACGGCCAGCGGCGAAATCTTGCGATAGCCGCCGTTCTTCAACTTGCTGTTCGCATCGGTGATCGCATCCGCGCCACCGATGCCGGTGCCGATCGCCACCGCGAGTCGGTAGGGATCCACCTCCGGACTGCCCGCATTTCGCCATACCTCACGTCCGAGGACGGTCGCGAGCTGTTCGACATAGGCCATGCGGCGCTGCTCGACGCGGGTCAGCAGGGTCTCCGGCCGCACCTTCAGGTGACCGCCGATGCGCACCGGAAGTTCGTACTCCTCGATGAACGGATCGTCCAGCTCCTCGATTCCGCTCTCGCCGTTGAGGAGTCCCTTCCACGTGGCATCGACATCGCCAGCGATCGAGGTGGTCGCCGCGAGGCTGGTCACGACAACGTTCGGAAAACGTCCATCGGCGGCAAAGAGGTTACGCACGAGCGTCACTCCTGATTTCTCTTCCGGTAACTCTGTTTCGGTGTCCTGACGAGTGCCTTATGCGAAGCGAACAGGCGTACAACCGGTCCGCCGCAACCCGACATCATTGTCGGACGGTATCGTCGTAGGCGGTTCCCGGTGCTGAGCAGGGTGTCGAAACACATTGCTGAGCAGGTGTTTTCGCCGGACATCGTTTCGGGAAGAGCTTACCGGCGCGGTTTGATCACGGTATGCCCGTATTTACGAACCTTCGGCCCGGCTCTTGTGGGAACCCTCCAAAGTTGCCGAAACGGGACGCATCCGTGGCCGGATCGGGCGTAGTCTGCCGGTCCGCTGACGAGCGCGCGCTGGCCGATTCGGTCGCCATTACCCGGGTGGATGTGCAATCTTGTTATTGCACAACGGCATTGAAAGGGCTGGGGCCCGGCAAGTTTTGAAGGTCGCCCGAGCGGCACCGGCAAAGGGGTGTGGCGAGATCATGGTGTCGTCGAACGCAGCTGAGTCCAACGGCAATACCGCCGCGTTCCGAACCGGCATGCGCCGAAGCCGGAACCGTTCGGCCGATCCGCTATGGCCGGGCATGATCCCGCCCGGACCGGCGCCACGGGTCCTACCCGGGCCGCGCCCACCACGCCGGAAACGCCGCCCGCGGCATCGGCCCTGGCTGGTCGGTAGCGCGGCATTCTTCGGGACGCTGGCCGCGGTGGCGCTGGTGCTGGTGTACACGGCCGAGGCGAGCAATACCCGGCAGTCGACCGCGACGATCACCGATCCGGTGCTCGGCGGCGGCCCGAACTGTGAACCGACCCGCACGGAACAACTGGTGCGCGGTAATGGCACCGGTTCGACCAAATCGGGTCCGGATGTGATTCTCGCCTTCCAATACGCCTACTACGTAACCCGATCCGGCTCCGACGCCCGATCCCTGACCAGCCCGGACGCCGGGGTGTCCGCGATCCAGTTGATCGATGCCGGAATCAAATCCGTTCCGCTCGGCACCCAGCACTGCGTCCTGATCACGCCGATGGTCGACGGTCGATTCGATGTCGTGATCACCGAGGTCCGGCCCGATTCGACGGTGCGCACCTACCGGCAGTTCGTGAGTGTCGCATTCCGCGAGGGCATCACCGTCATCACCAAGATCACGCCGCCGTCCTGATCCAGGTGCGGTTCGCCCCGGTTCTCCGCGCAGGATCAGCTGCTGGCGGGCAGGCCAGCGGCGGTCGCCGCGGCGGTCAGCACCGATTCGAGCATCTCGGGCGTGAGTCGGCCGGTGAAGGTGTTCTGCTGGCTGACGTGGTAGCAGCCGAACAGGTGCAGCGGTGCGCGACCGGCGGCGCTCGGCGCGAACACGACGTGGGCGCCGTGTCCGAATTTGGGACGCGGGCGCGGCACGGTCCAGCCCGATGACGCGAGTGCGGGAAGCAGTGCCTGCCAGCCGAACGCACCGAGTACCACCACCGCCCGCAATGTCGGTGCGAGCAGCCCCAGTTCGGTTTCCAGCCAGTGCCTGCAGCGGTCGCGTTCGTCGGGGGTGGGCTTATTGTCCGGCGGCGCGCAGTGCACCGGTGCGGTGACGCGCGCACCGATGAGCCGCAGCCCGTCATCGCGGTGCACCGCCGTCGGCTGATTGGTCAGCCCGACGTTGTACATGGCGGCGTAGAGGAAATCCCCACTGCGGTCGCCGGTGAACATCCGGCCGGTCCGGTTGCCGCCGTGTGCGGCCGGGGCCAGGCCGACCACGAGTAACCGAGCGTCATCCGGGCCATAGCCGGGAACCGCCCTGCCCCAGTAGGTCTCGTCGCGGTAGGCCGCGCGCTTCTCCCTGGCCGCCCGCTCCCGCCAGGCGACCAGCCGCGGACAGGCGAAGCAGTCCGCGACCGCGGCGTCTAGTTCGGCGATGGTCTCGCACATGATGGGTATTCGATCACACAGTGCGGCCGGTCATTTGGGTGACAGCGTGCCGCTGAGATGGTCGTATGCGACGTGCGCATGGAGCCGAACCCCGGTGACCAGTGGCCCGTCATCGGCATAGAAGTGCGGATTGTGGTTCATCGCCATACCCCGGCCACCGGGAACGGCGACCGGCATGCCGGTTTTCGGGTCCAGTTCGGAATCCTGCACGCCGAGCGTCACATAGAGACCACCGAACTTGTTGACGAACTCGGCGACGTCGTCATAGCCCAGCGTCGGAAGGGTCGGGGTGACCTTATCGGCCCCGGCGACGCGCCGGAATGTCGGCAGCCCCGCCTCGATCCACTCCTCGGTGTTGTGCACGGCGGGCACATCCTGGAGGTATTCGACCGCCGCCGAACAGTTGTAGGCCTGCGCCGAATGCGTGGCGAGGGTGTCGAGGCGCTTCTGGATATCGCCCATATCGGTCTCGACGGCGCAGCGGATGGTGCCCCACAGCGTGACGGTCTGCCCGATGATATTGAACCGGCCCACATCCTGCACGTGGCCGATGGTGACGGTGCACGGGTCGAATGCGCTGATCTGCCGGTAGAGCTGGCCGATGCCGGTGATGACGGCGCCGGCGGCGGGCATCGGGTCGACGCCCATCCACGGTGTCGACCCGTGCACCTGGTGCCCGGTGATGGTGATCTTCACCAGGCAGGAGGCGCCGAACTGGTTGCCGATCCGGTATCCGATGTAGCCCTTGGGATATGGCGTGACGTGGAAGCCGAATGCCATGGTCGGCGCCGGATCGTCCAGTGCGCCTTCGGCGAGCATCTGCTTGGCGCCGCCCTGCTCGTCCACCGGCGGCCCCTCCTCGGCGGGTTGGAAGACGAACAGCACCGTTCCGGGTAGCCGATCGCGCACGCCGGTCAGTACCGAGGCCGCGCCCATCAGCATCGCGGTATGGCAGTCGTGGCCGCAGGCGTGCGAGACCGGGTACGGTCCGCCGGGATAGTCGTTGTCCACCACCTTCGATGCGAAATCGACACCGCACAGATCGGGTACCGGCAGTGCGTCGATATCGGCGCGCAGCGCGATCGTCCGGTCGCCGCCCGCGCCGCCGCGCAACACGCCGACGATGCCGTGTCCGGCGATGCCGGTGCGCACCTCGTCCAGGCCGAGCGAGCGTAGGTGGTCGGCGATGAGTGCGGCGGTATTCGACTCCCGGTTGGACAGCTCGGGATGCCGGTGCAGGTGGTGCCGCCACTGGATGACCTGATCAGCCAGTTCCGCCGCGCGCCTGTCCAATTCGTCGTAGATCGCGTCCGCATTCATCTGAACTCCGTTCGTTGTGTTGGGCAGCCACACGCGCAGCGATGGACGAAACGGTCATGTCCACTATGCATCGATAGCCGATCGTTTGCGTACAGGTCGTGCGACCAGTTCCACGGCCGTGCGCGGTGGGTAGGGACCCGGACATGTGAGCCTGGCCACCGTGGGCGAGTTGATAGCATGGCCTTTCTGGCCGACCGGATGCGGGCAACGCCCCCGGATTCACCTCGAAAGAGTCTTTTCATGCAGTTTGAAATCGTCGAGCGAGACGAGACGTGGGTTGCCGGACTACCGGTGCGCAGCCCGAAACGTGCGCTCGGGGAACTGCGTGACCACGATCTAGAGGCCGCGTGGGCGGCGGTACTGCATCAGGAACTCGGCGGCCCGCTGGCCAGCGCCTACACCGACTACAGCGGTGAACTCGGCACCTATAACACCCAGATCGTCGGCTATGAGTGCGCGGCCTTCGGCGATGTCACCCGTGGTCACCTGGTGGCCCGGCTGCCGCGCGGCACCTATGCCCGCTTCTCCTCGGTCGGTAACTTTCCGCAGGTGATGACCGACCTGTGGACGCAGATCGCCTATGCCGAAGAGCACAACCAGATCAAACGCACCTATAGCGGTGACTTCGAGTGTTATCCGCACGCGTACAAGATCGATCTCTACCTGGCGGTCGATGCGCGGTGAGTGAGCGCAGCGAACCGACCATGGCACAGGGCATCTCGCGGCGGAGCGGCAGCGAGGCGCGGCCATGACCTATGCGATCGTGGTGCGCCGCGAGGCCATCTACGGCGGCCTGGTGGTGCCGCGGGTACGTCCGAGCTTCAAGGTCAGCAATAGCGATCTGATCGAATTCCTGAAGGATCGGCTGCGCGACCGCGCGGGCGCCGACCAGCCGATGTATACGGTGTATGTACCGGATCCGGCCGGGAACTACAACGCTGTTGTTTGTTTCGAGTACTCGGATCCGAGTGCGGTTCCGGTCGGTGACGTACTGGTCAAGGTACCCAAGGGTGTCTACGCTCGGTTCGAGCCGAACGGGGATTATCACGATCCGGTCGAGGATGTTTGGGCCCAGGTCGACGATGCGACCGCCTCCGCCGAGATCACTCGGGCCTACCGTGAAGAGATCGAGATCTGGCGTGGGCCGGAGTCGGTCGAACTGTTCATCTCCATCCTGGTTTGAGTTTGCCAAACGTTAGCTCTGTCAGTACCGACTGGTCTCTCTATTCCTTTCGATGGCTTGTTCGAGCCGTCTGACCTGCGGCGATTTCGGTCCGCCCAAATAGTTTTCGGGAGATTAACCAGACATCTGGTCAATTCTTGTCGGATGACGGATACTGCCCTAGGCAAACTCACCTGATCGGCGAGTCGTCTGGTGAGTTGGCCGGACCGGCTCGATGACTGCGCGGATGCGCGGTAGCAAATGGAGTAGGAACACCATGACTGTCGAAACAATCGCAGTCGGCCCCGGGGGCACGCGCGATGCCGAGGTGTTGCGGTTTCGCGACATGCATTCCGGTTATGCCTTTCATGTCGCTACTCCGCAGGCTCATCCTGATCTGTGGCGCCGCTATCTGCATGGCGCGCTGCAGGTTTACCGGCACTACGGCGTTGATCACGCTTTGGAATACGACAGGGTCGTCGACGGCAGCTCGACATCGTTGTTCTTCGCCGCTGTCGACTCGACCGGCGCGGTCGTCGCGGGATTGCGGGCGCAGGGTCCCTACGGCGTCGCCGATGAGGTGCGCGCCCTGGGCGCCTGGGCTGGTCGCCCCGGTGCCGCCGAGTTGCGAGCGATGGTTGCTGACCGGATACCAGGGGGTGTTGTCGAGGTGAAAGCGGTCTGGGTTGCACGGGCGGCCGAGCAGCGCGCCGCGCTCGCCGCCGCGGTGTCGCGCTGTGTCGTGCACGCCGCGTGGCTGCTCGATGCCCGATTCGGTTTCGTCACCACTGCCACGCGGAATGTCGGCCTGTACCGCTCGAGTGGTGGATATGTCGCCGATCGGATACCGTCTGTGCCCTATCCCGACGACCGTTATCGGACCATCTCGATGTGGTGGGATACCCGGACGTATCGGTCATTAGCCACAAAGTTGCAGAGTTCGTTGATCGCGCTGGAGCGTGCGGCGTTGGATGCTTGGCTGTCGCCGCACGGTCGGGCTCCCTCGGGTGGATCAGGGATCGGAGGACTGGCGCAGGCATGAACGGTGACCTCACCGCGGAGCACCGCCCGTTGATTCTCGACGAGATGGCCGTAGCCGACGCGCAGATCCTCGTGCAATTGCGGAAATCGCCGCAGGTCCGCATTCTCGACCTGCGTGATGTGCTGCGCGCCGAACTCGCCAAGGTGCGCCGGCCTCCGGTGGATCTCGGCGGCCCGGAAACCGACCGATGGGTTTACTATCCGTGGCGGCGCACACTGGTCGGGCTGCCCGGCGAAAAGACGTACCGGGCAATCCGTTTGGACCGCAATCAGAACAAGCTCACCCGCGCCGAACAGCTGCGCTGTGCCGGTCAGACGATCGGTGTGGTCGGGCAGAGCGTCGGCCACGCAGTCGCCTACGCGCTGGCCCTGGAGGGCACCTGCGCCGGGCTGCGCCTGGCCGATTTCGACGATATCGAACTGTCGAATCTGAATCGGGTGCCCGCCGGAATCTTCGATATCGGGGTGAACAAGTCGGTCGTGACCGCGCGCCGGATCGCCGAACTCGATCCATATCTGCCGGTCGAGGTCTACCCCGCGGGTGTGGACGAGGACACCGTCGACGAGTTCATGCGGGGGCTATCGATCGTCGTCGAGGAATGCGATTCGCTCGATATCAAGTTCGCGGTCCGGGAAGGCGCACGGCGCCACCGCATTCCGCTGCTGATGGATACCAGCGATCGCGGGCTGCTCGATGTCGAGCGCTATGACCTCGAACCGGACCGTCCGCCGTTCCATGGTCTGCTCGGCGCGACCGTCGGGGCCGATCTACGCGGGTTGTCCACCAAGGACAAGGCGCCGCATGTCATGCGGATCCTGGATCCGAAGGAACTCTCGGCCCGGATGGCGGCGAGCCTGGTCGAGATCGACGAAACCGTGACGACCTGGCCGCAGCTCGGCGGCGATGTGCAATTGGGTGCGGCCATCGTGGCGTCGGCGGTGCGCCGGATCGGGCTCGGACAGAAGCTGTCCTCGGGGCGGACCCGATTCGATCTGGAGCGCGGCCTCGACGAACTGGCCGAGCCGGAGCCCGGCTGCGAGAAGGTGGCCGACGAATATCCGGCTCTGGAAGGCGTTGCGCCGCAATCGAACGGAACCGCCGTCGACATGGTGCTGGAATGCGCGCAGCGTGCCCCGTCGGGCGGCAATACCCAGCCGTGGTCGCTGCGAGCCGAGGGGAGCAACCTGCGCATCGAACTCGCCCGAACCCGCTCGTCGGCACTGGATATCGGCTATCGCGGCAGCGCGGTATCGATCGGTGCCGCGCTCTACAACGCCCGTACCGCCGCGGCCGCGCACGGCATACTCGGCGATTTCGAGTTCATCGAGGACGACGCCACCGCGCTGACCGCGGTGCTACACCTCGGCGACAGCACCGATCCGGCGCTGGCCAGCGACTATCCGGACGCGCTCACCCGCGAGACGAACCGCCGCCTCGGCACGGCCGCACCGCTGGTCGAGCACATCCTGCCCGCGCTGCGTGCAGCGGCCGCCGGCGCGGACGGAATGGTCCGTGCCGTCACCAAACCCGACCAACTCGCGGCCGTGGCCGCGCTACTGTCCGAATCCGATCGCATCCGCTATCTGACTCCGCGCCTGCACCAGGAGCTGTTCGGCGAACTGCGTTGGCCCGGTGCGGATCCGCGCACCGGGATCGATATTCGGAGTATGGAATTGGCCGCCGACGAGCAGGCCAAAATCCGGATCGGCGTGCGCTCGGATGTCATGGATCGGTTGCGCGAATGGTCCGCCGGGAACGCGCTCGGCGAGTACACCCGGGACCGAGTGCGGTCGAGTTCGGCGCTGCTGGCAGTGACGTTTCCGCATCGATCCGGGTCCGCATCGGTATCATTGACCGACTACGCGCGCGGTGGCGCGGCCGTGCAGCGGGTCTGGATCGAGGCGCAACGGCTCGGTCTCGCGGTGCAGCCGGTCTCGCCGTTATTCCTTTATTCGCGGCACCCCGACGAGCTGAGAGGGATTTCCCCGGATTTCGCGGATACACTAACGTCACTTCAGGGCCGTTTCCTGGACCTGCTGGGAGTGCCTGGGCATGAGATCATGGCATTGGTGCTTCGCCTGAGCTATGCGGCAGCAGCCACGGTCCGCAGCAGGCGGCTTCCAGTGCCGGGCGCGGGCAACCGCAGCTAGCGCGATCGGAGAATAGGTGCCTCGGCGAACGCTCGACTCACTGGTGACCCAGGTCGCCTCGGAGTTGATGGGCGTCGACGCCACGACCATGGTGGCGGCGAGTGAACGTGTGCTGGCCAGATTGGTCGATCACTTCGACGTCGATTTCAGCTACCTACGCCACACCGATAGAGAGCAGCGGGCGACCGTACTCATCGCGGAGTGGCCGCATCGCGGTGATGTACCGGATCCGGACCCGCTGAAGATCGTGCATTTCGAGCACGCGGATTCGGTCTTCCGCGAATTGGAATACGCCACCGAACCGATCATTGTGCGTCCATCGCAGCAATCCGCCGACTATCAGGAGACCATCCGGCGCTCCTCGGGCATTCCACAGGTCGCCATGGCCGCCGTACCGCTGCTGTCACGCGGTGAGTCGACCGGCGTGCTCGGATTCATCAAACAGGGCGATCGCGACTGGAGCACCAGAGAACTGAACGTGCTCAAGGCGATCGCCGCACTGTTCGCCCAGTTGCAGGCGCGCGTGGTGGCCGAGGAGCGATTACGTTATATCGCCTTGCACGACGATCTGACCGGGTTGGCGAACCGGCGGGCACTGCTCGAACATATGGAGGAGCGGCTGCGACAGGGCAGTCCCGGCCCGGTGGCCGCATTCTTCCTCGATCTCGATCGGCTCAAAGCGCTCAACGATTTTCTGGGACATACCGCGGGGGACAATTTCATTCGCACACTCTCGTCGCGGCTGCGCGAGAATCTCGATCCCAATGACATGATCGCCCGGCTCGGCGGCGACGAATTCGTCATCGTGCCCGCCAAACCGATGGACGCGGTGGCGGCCGAGTTGGAGGCGACGCGAATCCAGCAGCTCATCGGACGGCGGGTCACCGTTGGCGGGGAATCGGTCAGCCGCGGCGCCAGCGTCGGTGTCGCGGTGGGTATTCCGGGTGAGACCACGGTCGCCGATGTGCTGCGCCGGGCAGATCACGCGTTGCTGTCGGCGAAATCGGGTGGTGGCAACGGTGTCGCGGTCTTCACCGACGCCATGCGCGCGCAATTCGAACTGCAGGACGATGTGGAGCTGAATCTGCGCGGCGCGGTCTCGGATGGATCGCTGCTGCTGCACTATCAGCCCGAGGTCGATCTGCGCACCGGCCGGGTCGTCGCACTGGAGGCGCTGGTGCGCTGGTTGCATCCGACCAGGGGCTTACTGCCGCCCGGTGCCTTCGTCACGGTCGCGGAGGCCACCAATCTCGCTGGTGAACTGGGGCGCTGGGTGATCCGCTCGGCGTGCGCCCAGTTCGCCGAATGGCGCAGGCGCGGCCTGGCGGCGAATGTGGTCATGCGGATCAATGTTTCGCCCGTTCAGCTGGTCAGCCTGGACTTCGTGGAGCGGATCGAGGACATGCTGCGGCTGTTCGGCATCGATGGCAGTTCAGTCTGCCTGGAGATCACCGAACATGTGGTCGTGCAGGATCTGGCGCGCACCCAGGTCACGTTGCGCGGGCTCAAGCGGATGGGCGTGCAGATCGCCATCGACGACTTCGGCACCGGCTACAGCTCGCTCTCGCACCTCAAGGCACTTCCGGTGGACGCGGTGAAGATCGACCGCGGGTTCGTGCAGCGCCTCGGCGCGAGCACCGACGATTTGGCGATCGTGAAATCGATTATCGGGCTGGCCGGGTCGTTCGGGCTCGGCGTGGTCGGGGAGGGCGTCGAGACGCCGGTGGCCGCGCGCACCCTGGTCGGCTTGGGTTGCTATCGGGCCCAAGGGTTCCTGATCGCGCGGCCGATGCCCGCCGATGAGGTGGAAGCCCATCTGGCCGTCGGCCGGATCCCATTGGATCTCGATCTGCCCCGGGCGGGCCGGGGTACGACGCGGGCGTGACCGCTAGGTCCTGGCGGCTGATCGGATTGCGGTGCGGGCCGGGCTGGCACCTGTGCCCCCGCTCGACCGCTGGCTGCGCGAGATTCCGGAGATGCATCCCGACGCCGCCGCAGACTTCCGGCGTGCATGCGTCGAACTGGCAAACGACGATCGGCACAACTCCAGCGAACTACTGCTTCTGGTCCGCTTCGCGGGAGATGGGTTCGCGTTCGGGCCGAACAGGCGCGAGCCGTGGACGGGGACTCAGTTCATGGACTCATCCGGGTGTGGTGCGATCTGGATGAATAGGGAGTGGGCGGGCATACCCGGCTGTCCGAATGCGCCAGGGCGTGCCCGTTAGCAGGGTCTTTCACGGGTGTTCACGCGCCGTTGGGCGCATGGGTTCCGGGGGGAACCCGATTCGCTGCACGATCGGCGATGTGCGCATCGTGCAACTGGCGAACTTCTACGGTCCGCGGTCGGGTGGGCTGCGCACCGCATTGCATCATCTGGGCGAGGGCTATGTGGCCGCCGGGCACGAGGTGGTGCTCATTGTGCCCGGACGGCGCCGGGCCGAGGAGATACTGCCGACCGGAGCGGTGCGGATAACCCTGCCCGCCTTGGCCATTCCGTGGACCGGCGGATATCGAGCGGCGGATCCGCGGCGGGTGGCCGATGTGCTGGCCGGGCTGCGGCCGGATGTGCTCGAGGTATCGGATCGGCTGACGCTGCGTGGCTTCGGGCGCTGGGCGCGCACCCGCGACGTGGCCAGCGTCATGATCTCCCATGAACGCCTGGACCGACTACTCGGCCAGGTCATGCCCGGGCCGGTGGCGCGCCGCTGCGCCGATATCGCCAATCGCCGCACCGCCGATGACTACGACATCGTGGTCTGCACAACGGAATTCGCGCGTGCGGAGTTCCTGCGCATCGATGCGCCCAATGTCGAACTGGTGCCGCTGGGGGTGGATCTGGAGTTGTTCAGTCCGCGCCGCCGCGATTACCGACTACGTGCCGATCTCGGCGTACCCGGACATCCGCTGCTGGTGCACTGCGGCAGGTTGTCGGTGGAGAAACGGGTGGATCGCAGTATCGAGGCCATCGGGGCGCTGCGGAAGGCCGGCGTGGAGGCCCGGCTGGTCGTCGCGGGGGAGGGGCCGCGGCGGGAGGCTTTGGAGCGCCGGGCGCGCGCTCTGGCGCCGCTGCCGGGCGGGCTGCCCGCCGTACATTTCACCGGATTCATCACCGACCGGGCCATGGTGGCAAAGCTGCTCGCCACCGCCGATGTTTCACTGGCGCCCGGTCCGCACGAGACATTCGGCCTCGCCGCGCTGGAGGCGCTCGCCGCGGGCACCCCGGTGGTCGCGAGCCGGTCCTCGGCGCTCGCCGATATCGTGACCGCCGAATGCGGTGCGGTCGCCGCCGATCGGCCGTCCGCATTCGCCCAGGCGGTCACCGATGTGCTCGCACTGCCGACCGCCGGGCGCCGGAAGGCGGCGCGCAACCGGGCCGAGCAGTTCACCTGGCCGCGAGCCGTCGCGGGGATGCTGGCGGTGCTGGGGCGGTAGTTCGAAACCCCGGCGTGTCGCGGGCGGGTCGGTTCCGAACTCTAAACCTCGCCCGGGCTTCAGGGCAGCGCGTTCGCCGCGTAACGTGCGGAGCACCGATTCACGCTATTCGAGATGGGATCCGGTGTGCTTGGCTTTGGTCGCGGGAAGACAGTGCGGGGCGCGAAGGTGCTCGTTACCGGGGCGGCGAGCGGAATCGGCCGGGCGACCGCACTGGCATCGGCAACGGCCGGAGCCGAACTGGTGCTCACCGATATCAATGCCGAAGGGCTGGAGGATACGGTGCGCACCATCAAGGAGGCGGGCGGTGTGGTCCTGGCGTCGCGTGCCCTCGATATCACCGACTATCACGCGGTCACCGCATTCGCGGCCGATGTGCACGCCGAATTCGACAGTCTCGATATCGTGATGAATATCGCGGGCACCTCCACCTGGGGCACGGTCGAGAATCTCGAGCACCGGCATTGGCGAAAGATGGTGGACGTCAACCTGATGGGCCCGATCCACGTGATCGAGAACTTCGTACCGCCGATGGTCCGTGCGAAACGCGGTGGGGCACTGGTGAATGTCTCATCGGCGGCCGGAATCCTGGCACTGCCATGGCATGCCGCCTACAGTGCGGCCAAGTACGGCATCCGCGGTGTCTCCGAGGTTTTGCGATTCGACTTACAGCGCCACGGCATTTCAGTGCATCTGGTGGTGCCCGGCGCGGTGAATACGCCCCTGGTGCAGACCTTCGAACTCGTCGGTGTGGACAAGCAGGACAGGCGGATCCAGCGACTCACCGCCGCGTTCACCGAACACGCCGTTACGCCGGAACATGTTGCGGCGGTGATACTTCGCGGTATCGAGCGCAATCAGTTCCTCATCTACACCTCTTTCGATGTGCGTTTCGGCTATTGGTGGGCGCGCAAATTCGCCTATCCGTACGAATTCCTCATGCGCCGCATCGGTGATCGGTTCAACAGACTGCTGGTTTCGAAGGGCAATTGAGCGTCACATCGAGTACCCGGGCACCGGGACCCTGCTCGCCGAGGCGGTCGTGTTCATTGACCAGTCGGCAGCTGCCGAGCGAGAGGCAGCCGCAGCCGATGCAGCCGGTCAGGTTATCGCGCAGGCGAGTCAGCTGGGTGATGCGGTCGTCGAGGTCGGCGCGCCAGGTGGTGGACAGGGTTTCCCAGTCGCGCCGGGTCGGCGTGCGGCCCTCGGGGAGTTTGTCAAGGGCGGCGCGGATTTCGCTCAACGGAATGCCGACCCGCTGCGAGATGCGAATGAAGGCGACGCGGCGCAGCGTTTCGCGCGCGTATCTGCGTTGATTTCCACTCGTGCGACGGCTCGTGATGAGACCCTCGCGTTCATAGAAGTGCAACGCGGAGACCGCTACTCCGCTACGCTCGGACAGCTGCCCGGGGGTCAGCTCCTTCGCCCGCCAATCGGTTGTCGACATCACGCTCCTCCATTCACCTGAACAATACTTCAGGTTAGGGTGTGCTGGGGTGAGAATCGGGCACACCCAATTGCGTGCTCTTACGCCCTCGGCGAACTACGGTCGGATCATGGGAGCAGACGCGGTGCGGGCGGGGCACGAAGGCGGTGCGGACGAAGCGGGCAGTGGGCTGGGTGGTGTCGGTGAACCGGGCGGGCGGCTAGCGGTCACCTCCGAGGTCGGCACCCTGCGCACGGTGCTGTTGCATCGGCCCGGCGACGAGCTGCGGCGGTTGACTCCGCGCAATAACGATCAACTGCTCTTCGACGGCATCCCCTGGGTCGAGCGGGCCCAGCAGGAGCACGACACCTTCAGCGGCGTACTGCGCGGGCGCGGCGTCGAGGTGCTGCTGCTCGCGGATCTGCTCGCCGAAACCCTTTCGGTCAGCGGCGCCGCCCGCATCCAGGGCATCTCCGGGGCCGTCGACGCGCGCAAACTCGGCCATACCCTGGCCGACGAACTCGCGGCCTTCCTGCGTGGCGTCCGGGCCAGGGATCTGGCCAACATCCTGATGTCCGGGATGACCTTCGATGAACTGCCCTTCGGCGGTGACAACACCTCGCTGGTGCGCCGCATGCACCACGGCGCGGACTTCGTCATCGATCCGCTGCCGAATCTGCTGTTCACCAGGGATTCGTCCTTCTGGGTCGGCCCGAGGGTGGCGATCACCTCACTCGCCCTGCCCGCCCGGATGCGCGAGACCTCGCTGACGGATCTGATCTATGCGTTCCATCCGCGCTTCCTCGGGGTGCGGCGGGCCTACGAATCGCATACCGCGCCGATCGAGGGCGGTGATGTGCTGCTGCTCGCGCCGGGGGTGGTGGCGGTGGGCGTGGGTGAGCGCACCTCGCCCGCGGGCGCGGAAGCGCTGGCGCGCAGTCTGTTCGACGACGATCTCGCGCACACCGTGCTGGTCGTCCCGATCGCGCAGAACCGGGCGACCATGCATCTGGACACCGTCTGCACCATGGTCGACACCGATGCCGTCGTGATGTATCCGGCGGTCCGGGATTCGCTGTGCGCGTTCACCATTCATCGCGAGGACGACTATGGCGGCCGCAACGACCAGGCCAGGGTGAGCGTGCGCGGTCCCGATCCGTTCCTGCCGGCGGCCGCCGAGGCGATGGGCATCGGCAAGCTGCGGGTCATCGATACCGGACTCGATGTCATCACCGCCGAACGCGAGCAGTGGGACGACGGGAACAACACCCTGGCGCTCGCGCCCGGCGTGGTTGTCGCCTACGAGCGCAACGATATGACCAATACCCGGCTCGAGGATGCGGGCATCGAGGTGCTGCGGATCCCGGGCTCTGAGTTGGGTTCCGGACGCGGCGGACCGCGGTGCATGTCCTGCCCACTGTCGCGAGATGATGTGTGAGCCTGCGATGTTCACCATTACCGTTACCCATGATTCGTCGATTCCGCCCTATGAGCAGCTGCGGCTCGGAGTCATCGCGCAGGTGCGCTCGGGAGAGTTGACGGCGGGCACGAAGATACCGACCGTGCGTGCCCTCGCCGCGCAGCTCGGGCTCGCGCCGAATACCGTCGCCCGTGCCTATCGGGAACTCGAGGCCGACGGGGTGGTCGAAACCCGGGGCAGACAGGGCTCTTTCATCGCATCCTCGGGCGATCCGACCAAGGATCTGGCGGGTCGGGCGGCGACCGACTACGTCGCCACCATTCGACGCCTCGGCCTCGATGACGAAGCGGCGCTGCGGTACGTCAAGTCGGCTCTGGAGACTTAGCCGCAGGTCGCGGGGCCGGTACGTCGGTCGAGACGCGGCCTCAGCGCCAGCTGGGCAACCAGAGATGGTCGTGCCAGTTGCCCGGGGTGATCGGGAGGGCGGTCAGGATCGGCCAGAGCCAGATGAAGTTGGCGATCACCAGACCGAGATAGATGCAGACCGCGAGGAGTCCGAGGCTGCGCTGCTCGCTCGGTACCGCGGGCAGATAGGTGCCCGCGGGACTGCGCGGTATCGGCGTCGAGCGGGCAGGGCCGAGAATATCGCCGCAGACCAGCGCGATCCCCATCACCAGGAACGGGGCCAACGGCACGGCGTAGAAGTAGTACATCTGGCGATCGAGGGTGAAGAACCAGGGCACCAGTCCGGCGCCGTAGCCGGTGAGGATCGCGGCATAGCGCCAGTCCCGGCGGACCACACTGCGCCACAGCATCCAGGCCAGCACCGGGAATGCGATCCACCAGATCGCCGGGGTGCCGATCAGCATGACGGCCTTGACGCACTGGGTCTGACCGCAGCCGGTGACACCGTTATCGGCGTAGTAGTAGAGCATCGGCCGCAGCCCCATCGGCCAGGTCCACGGCTTGGATTCCCAGGGGTGATGGTTACCCGCGGAATTGGTCAGGCCCTCGTGGAAGCGCAGCGTCTCGCCGCTGTAATACCACAGTGAGCGCAGGGCATTCGGGAGGAACGACCACGGTCCGTCGCGACCGACCTGATTGCCGACCGCGTACCGGAACACCCCGTCCTCACTCGAGAACCAGGCCCAGTAGCTGGCCAGGTACACCCCGAGCGGGATCAGCACCAGCGCGTACAGCGCGGGCCCGATATCGCGCACCGCCGTGCCGACCCATGGGCGGCGCACACCGTAGGTGCGCCGCGCTGCCGCGTCGAAACAGACGCTCATGATGCCGAACGCGAGGATGAAGTACATGCCGGACCACTTTGTGCCGCAGGAGAGTCCGAGCAGCACTCCGGCACCGAAGCGCCACCAGCGCACCCCCAGTCGCGGACCCCATTCGCTCGCGTCGATCCGACCCTGGTAGTCCACCAGGGCGATTCGGGCCCTGACCTCGTCGCGGTCCACGATGAGACAGCCGAATGCGGCGGTGACCAGCACCGCCATGAAGATGTCGAGCATGCCGATGCGCGAGGAGACGAAGGTGAGTCCGTCGGCGATCAGCAGAATTCCCGCTATCGCGCCGATCATGGTGGAACGTGCCATCCGCCGCACGATCCGGATGACCAGCAGCACCAGCACCGTGCCCGCCAGCGCCGCGCTGAACCGCCAGCCCCAGCCGTTGTAGCCGAACATCCACTCGCCGATCGCGATCAGCTGTTTGCCGATCGGGGGATGCACCACCAGCCCGTATGCGGGATTGTCCTCGACGCCGCCGCCGGTGAGGATCTGCCAGGCCTGCGGCGCGTAGTGCTTCTCGTCGAAGACCGGGGTGTACGCGTCGGTGGGATAGTCCAGCATGATGAACCGGGTCAGGCCGGCGATCGTGGTGAGGACGGCGGTGACCACCCACCCCTGCATCTTGTCGAGCGGCCCGAAATCGGGCGTTGGCCGCAGTGGTGCGGGGCTCGACCAAGAGGGCACGGCCTTGGCTACGGTCGCGCGCTGGTCGGTCACCTGGGTCACGCCCCGATCGTATGCTGTGCGCGCCATCGAGACCCGCACCGGTTTGCGCGCCGCAACTGGAATCACACCTCGAACCGCGGTCGAGCGGATCCGCGAGCACCACCCGCAGATCAGGGTGCGGCGAGTCCGCCTGCGTGTCGGCATCGGTTGTGATTACCCGACACGGGATTCATTTTCGCGTGATGACAGAATCGCGAGGACCGGCAAAAGATCCGGGGAGGCGGAGGAGCGAGGTGACGGCGGGTCGGTTGGTGCTCGCGGCGACGCCGATGGGGGATATCGGCGATGCGTCGCAACGGCTGCGTGAAGCGCTGGGATCCGCCGATATCGTCGCGGCCGAGGACACCCGGCGCACCCGCAGCTTGGCGAAGGCGCTCGCGGTGGAGATCACCGGACGGGTGGTGCGCTTCGACGATCATGTGGAAGCCGCGAAGATTCCGGCGCTGCTCGATGAGATCGAGAGCGGTCGCACCGTGCTGCTGGTGACCGATGCCGGCATGCCGTCGGTGAGCGATCCGGGCTATCGCATGGTGGTCGCCTGCGTGCAGCGCGCGCTCCCGGTCACCTGTCTGCCGGGCCCATCGGCGGTGACCACCGCACTGGCCCTGTCCGCGCTTCCGGTGGAGCGGTTCTGCTTCGACGGATTCGCGCCACGCAAATCCGGCCAGCGCCGGGAGTGGTTGCGCACCTTGCGCACCGAGCCGCGGGCCTGCGTATTCTTCGAGGCGCCGCACCGTCTGGCCGAGTGCCTGGCCGATGCGGTCGAGGTGCTCGGTCCGGACCGGCGCGCCGCGGTCTGCCGGGAGCTGACCAAGACCTACGAGGAGGTCGTCCGCGGCAACCTCGGTGAACTCGCCGCCTGGGCGGTCGACGGGGCGCGCGGCGAGATCACCGTTGTCCTCGAAGGCGCGCAGCCGATCTCGGCCGATCCCGCCGACCTGGTCGAGGAGGTCGAATCGCTGACCGCCGAAGGTATCCGCCTCAAGGACGCCTGTGCGCAGGTGGCGGCGGAAACCGGGGTCTCGCGGCGCGAACTCTACGACGCGGTCCTGACTTCCCGCCGCAATGGCGGCGACAGTTCGTAGTGCGGCGCGCCATCGTCGACACTCCCGGGCAACCGGATGGGGAGTGTCATAGTGCCATCGATCACGGTCGAGACGATGATCGGTGTCATGACCTCTTTGGAAAGCAAGGCGAAGGCGTTTCTCGAATTGCATATCCCCGGCGATCCCGGCGTCTTTCCGACGGTATGGGACGCGTGGTCGGCGAATGTTGCTGTGGCGGCCGGGTTTTCGGCGCTGACCCTGGGGAGTCATCCGGTCGCCGATTCGATCGGGCGCAGCGATAAGGAAGGTATGACGTTCGCGGAGCTGCTGACCCGCGTCCGGCAGATCACCGATGCCGTCGAAGTTCCGGTCTCGGTCGATATCGAATCCGGTTACGGCCTCGAGCCCGCCCAGTTGATCGAAGGTCTGCTGGAGGCGGGCGCGATCGGTCTCAATATCGAGGACACGGTGCACAGCGAGGGCGGTCGGCTGCGCACCGCCGAGGAGCATGCCCATCTGGTGCACGGGCTGCGGCAGTTCGCCGATGCCGCGGGCGTGCACGTGGTCATCAATGCCCGCACCGACCTGTTCATGCGCCAGGACGGCGCCGATAGCGACCGTGTCGACCGTGCCATCGCACGCCTGCGGCTGGCCGCCGAGGCGGGCGCCGACTCGCTGTTCCCGGCGGGCGTGCGTGCCGACGCCGATATCCGGCGGCTGACCAGTGAACTGCCGCGGCCGATCAGCATGGTCGGGCTGCCCGGCGAATCCGATCGGGCCGTGTTCGCCGATCAGGGCGTCGGCCGAATCAGCTTCGGGCCCCTGCTCCAATCGGCGCTGACCACCGAGATCAACCGTCTGCTCGAGCGCTGGAAGTAAGCGAGTGCGAAGAGCCCCCGACCTTCTCGTGAAGTTCGGGGGCTCTGTCGTGCTCGGGCGGGGCTACTTCTTCGGCTCGACGTAGCGCGGGTAGACCGCCACCGGCTCCGGCAGCGGGGTGCCGGGGACCAGCGGCGTTGCGATATCGGCGAACGTCCGCTTCGGCGTGGCGAGCAGATCGAGGATCTTGCCCGCGGATTCGGGCATGACCGGCTGAACCAGGATGGCCACGATGCGCAGCAGCTCGATGGTCACGTACAGCACCGTGGCCTCGCGGGCCAGCGATTCCTCGGTGCCGGTCTTGGCCAGTGCCCACGGAGCCTCGGCGGAGAAGTACTTGTTCGCCTCGCCGAGGGTCAGCCAGATCGCCTCCAGCGCCAGATGCATCTGCTGGCTGTCGAATTCGGTGCGGCAGCGCGCCAACAGCTCGTTCGCGCGGTCGAGCAGGGCGCGGTCGGCGTCGGTGAATTCGCCCGGCGTCGGCACCACGCCGCCGCAGTCGCGTGCGACCAGCTTCAGGCTGCGCTGCACCAGATTTCCGAATTCATTGGCCAGATCGGTATTGATCCGGCCGACGATCGCCTCGTGGCTATAGCTGCCGTCCTGACCGTAGGAGATCTCGCGCAGCAGGAAGAAGCGCAGCGCGTCGACGCCGTATTCATCGACCAGCGCGAGCGGGTCGACCACATTGCCGACCGACTTGGACATCTTCTCGCCCTTGTTGTACAGGAACCCGTGCACGAAAACGCGTTTCGGCAACTCGATCCCGGCCGACATCAGGAATGCGGGCCAGTACACGGTGTGGAACCGGGTGATGTCCTTGCCGATGATGTGCACGTCGGCGGGCCAGAACTGCTGGAACGCAGCCGATTCGGTATCCGGGAAGCCAACGCCGGTGATGTAGTTGGTGAGCGCATCCACCCATACGTACATCACATGATCGGGATGGCCGGGCACCGGCACGCCCCAGTCGAAGGTGGTGCGCGAGATGGACAGGTCCTTCAGACCCGCCTTCACATAACTCACCATCTCATTGCGAGCCGTTGCGGGCGCGATGAATTCGGGATGTTCGTCGTAGAGTGCGAGCAGCTTGTCCTGGTAGTTCGACAGGCGGAAGAAGTAGTTCGACTCCTCGGTCCAGGTAACCGGCGTCTTCGACTCGGTCGAGATCCGGGTGCCGTCTTCGAGCAGCGTCGTCTCTTCCTCGGTGTAGAACGCCTCGTCGCGCACCGAATACCAACCCGAGTAGTTGTCCAGGTAGATATCGCCGTTGGCGAGCATCCGCTCCCAGATCGCGGCGCTGGCCACCTGGTGATCGTCATCGGTGGTGCGGATGAAGCGGTCGAAGGACACATCGAGCCGCTTGTCCATCGCCTCGAACACATCGGAGTTGCGGGTGGCGAGCTCCTCCACCGGCACGCCCTCCGCGACCGCGGTCTGCTGCATCTTCTGCCCGTGCTCATCGGTGCCGGTCATGAAGAAGACGTCATATCCGTCGAGCCGCTTGAAGCGGGCGAGGGCGTCGGACGAGATGTACTCGTACGCGTGCCCGATATGCGGCGCACCGTTCGGGTAGGCGATGGCCGTGGTGATGTAGAAGGCGGGGCGGTCGGCTTCGCTCATGACTTCACCTCGCTGGCGCTCGGCTCCATCATGCGCGAGGCGCCCGTGTCTTTGATTCGCTCGCTACGCTCGCTCATGGTGCATCTACTGTAGTGCGCGTGGATTCCGACGCTCACGTGAATATCCCCGGAGACGATGACCGCCGCCCGGCGTCGGTGTACTACCGCACTGGAGCCCGCCGATGAGCGAGCGCAGCGCCAAGCGAGCAGCGCCGGAATTGCCGGATCCGCTCGCGCCGCTGGTGGACGCGCATACGCATCTGGACGCCTGCGGGGCGACCGATGCGGAGTCGACGGCCGTGATCGTGGACCGCGCGGCCGCGGTCGGTGTCGGCCAGGTGGTCACCGTCGCCGACGATCTGGCCGCCGCGCAGTGGGCCGTACAGGCCGCGAACTGGGACCGCCGGGTGTTCGCCGCCGTCGCCCTGCATCCGACGCGGGCAAATGCGCTCGATGACGCAACCAAGGCCGAGCTGGAGCGTTTGGCCGCCGATCCGCGCGTCGTCGCGATCGGGGAGACCGGACTCGATTACTACTGGCCGGGCAAGCTCGAGGGCTGCGCCGATATCGAGGATCAGGTCGAGGGCTTCCGCTGGCATATCGACCTGGCCAAGCGCCTGCGCAAACCGCTGATGATCCACAACCGCGAGGCCGATCACGATCTGCTGACGGTGCTGCTGGACGAGGGCGCGCCGGAAACCGTGATCTTCCATTGCTTTTCCTCTGACGCCAATATGGCGATGTCGTGCGTGGCCGAGGGCTACATCCTCAGCTTCTCCGGGACGGTGAGTTTCAAGAACGCCCACGAATTGCGTGAGGCCGCCAAGGTGGTGCCCGACAACCAGATTCTGGTGGAGACCGATGCGCCGTATCTGACTCCGCATCCGTTCCGCGGTGCGCCCAATGAACCGTATTGCCTGCCGTACACCGCGCGCGCCCTCGCGGAATTGCGGGAACAGGACCCGGTGGAGCTCGCGAAAATAACCACCGCGAACGCCCGCCGCATTTACGGTATCTGAATCGATTGCATTTCTGTTCAAGGTCGAACGTGAGTTCTCGCGGCAGCGCGCGAGCAGCCGTTTTTGCGATCTTGTTCGGACGCCGACATTCGAAGCCTCCGCCAATGTGCAAGGGGGCTGGATGGGCGTGTGTGTTCTAGGTCACTTCACTCGGCACGTTTTGTGATTTACCTGCGGTGTCGATATTGATTTGTGATATTGAAACCCGCCGCTCATAAGTCTGCGGTTGTCGACCCCTGACCCCTTCGTTATCGTGCTGTGACCATGTCTCCATTCACGAGGATCAACCAGTCCCGCTCGCCGCTGCTGTACGCGGCGGTTGCGGCGCTGCTGGTGACACTGATCGTCGGTGCCGCGATGGCGATCGTGAACCGCAAGACGGTCACGGTCGTCGTGGATGGCGAACAGATGACCCAGACCACCATGTCGCCCAATGTCGGCGGAGTGTTGAAGGCCGCGGGATTCGATGTGAACGACCGCGACCTGGTCCGGCCCGCGCTGGCCGCGACGATTACCGATGGCACCACCATCACCTTCAACCGGGCCCGTGAGGTCGCGCTGTCGTTGGACGGCAAGGTCGAGAAGGTGTGGTCCACTGGCCTGACTGCGGGCGATGTGGTCGATCAGCTGCATCTGCCCCGCGAGGTTTACGTCTCCCCGGCCCGCACCGAGCGGCTGCCGCTGGAGGGCGCGGCATTGCAGATCGCCAGCCCGCGCTCGGTATCGCTGCTCGACGGCATCGGTAATTACGTCGACGTCCGGCTGGCCGCGCCGACCGTCGGTGATTTCCTTGCCGTCGCGGGCATTCCGCTGATCCAGCAGGACAGTGTCGAGCCCGCGCCGACCACCCCGCTCACCGATGGGCTGCGCATCGTGGTGACCCGCAAGCGCATCGAGAACAAGGTCGAGACGATGCCGCTGGATCCGCCGGAGAATGTGATCGAGGATACGACCATGAATATGAGCCGGTCGGTGGTGGAGAGTCCCGGCGCGCCCGGGGTGCAGGACGTCACCTTCGCGGTCACCATGGTCAACGGCGAAGAGGTGAGCAGACAGTCGGTCTCCGCCACTGTCACGGTGACCGCGCAGCCCAAGACCGTTCGCAAGGGCGTCAAGCCCGGCACCGAGGTGCCGCCCGTACGCGACGGTGCGATCTGGGATGCGCTTGCCCGCTGCGAATCCACCGGTAACTGGGC